>JAQVLM010000325.1 GCA_028704125.1 Opitutales bacterium | reverse complement strand
CACACGCTGGATCCAGGATTCGCCCCGCGCCGCCAAAGCCGCAATGACAAGCGCGGCACTCGCACGCAGGTCGGATGCCATCACCGGTGCCCCCGAAAGGGAACGCGTACCTTTGATGATCGCGCTGGAACCCTCGATCGAAATGTCGGCTCCCATGCGCTGAAGCTCCGGCACATGCATGAACCGGTTGGGATAAATCCGCTCGGTAATGATACTGATACCGTCCACCACCGTCATCAGGGAACACATCTGGGCCTGCAAATCGGTCGGAAAACCCGGGTAAGGCATCGTAATGATGTCAACCGGCCGCAGTTTTCCGGGATCGGTGCACAGGCGAATGCTGTCCGACCCGACCTCGGGATGAGCACCTGCAGCCTCCAGGCGATCCAGCAACGCGCTGTTGTGGGATGGCACAATACCGCTGAGCCGGATATCACCACCTGTCATTGCAGCCGCCAAAAGAAAGGTTCCCGCTTCGATGCGATCGGAAATAATCGAATGCGTCGTGCCTTTGAGCGAAGACACTCCCTCAATCCGCACCGAGTGGCTTCCGCCACCCTGAATACGGGCACCCATGCTCACCAGCATGTCGCAAAGATCCGACACCTCCGGCTCAGCTGCAGCGTTCTCAATGACAGTAACGCCCGGAGCCAGAACCGCAGCCATGATCATATTCGCGGTACCCGTGACCGTGCTGCCATTCCGACCGCCCAAAAACACCGGACTACCCCGCAAGGCAGATGCATCCACCACGATAAAACCACCCTCAATCTCCACATCACATCCGAGCTTTCGAAGGCCCTTGATGTGCAAATCAATCGGACGGGGACCGATGACGCATCCACCCGGAAAAGACACCCTCGCTTTGCGCATGCGCCCAACAAGCGGACCGAGCAGGCATATCGAAGCACGCATTTGCCGGACCAACTCATATGGAGCCACACACTTCAAGTCACGTGCACAAATCCTCCAGGAGTTGGCATCCAGACGGGTCACCTCCGCACCCAGATGCTCCAGAATTTCCGCCATGAAGCGGATATCGCTCAGATCCGGAACATTCGTAATGGTGCAGGGCTGATCCGTAAGGAGACAGGCCGCAAAAATAGGCAAAGCCGCATTTTTCGCACCCGAAATGGGTACGGAACCTTGCAAAGCCTGCCCTCCAACGATTCGAAATACCTTCATATCGCAAGAAGGGAAACCTTCAGATCACTCTTCAGCAGGAGCGGATTTAGGCTCGGGTTTTGCAGTCTCCTGAGAAACCGGTGCAGGCTTGGCGTCAGCCGGAGCCTCTGCTTTTGCTACCGACGGGAGCTCCGACGGATCCAGCGGCCTCGGCACAAATTCGCCCGATTTGGCGGATGCTGCTGCCCCGCCACTACGCGCTGGAGCACCCCGCCTGTTGCGCTTACCGGTACGGGACTGAGCCGGGGTTTGCGATGCTGCGGTTTCCTGCTCGGCATCCTTTGGCTTCAATTCGATTGGCCCGAGAGTGATTTCCTTGTCATCGCTCCTTGGCACAGCAACGGTGCGTTCAAAGCGCTTGGATTCCTCGATATCCTGAACACTTCCCTGTTCTTCGGAAGCACCTTCTGATCCATATTCCGGGCGGGGTTCGCGACGGGGACGATCCGGGCGCGGACCTCTGTCCTGACGATCCGGGCGGGGTCCACGACGGTCACCTTCGCGGCGGGGACGGTCCTCACGGCCTTCACCCGAACGGCGGTTTTGGCCATCCGAAGCACCCCGGTCGCGACCATCACGCTGGCCACCGCTACGGCGGCCACGCCCTTCATTGTCGCGGCGTGGGCGATCCTCTCCCTGCTCGCCACCTGCTGCCGATGGCGCACCCTCGCGTTGCGGGCGATCCTGGCGGTCGGGCCGATCCCCTCTTGGCGGACGATTCTGCCCACCCTGCGGGCGACCGGATGCGGATCCGTCACGCGGTGGACGATTGCGATCGCCACGATTGCCGTCTCCGGAGCGTGGACGGTCCTGACGACCCTGCGGGCGATTTGGGCCCTTTGACTTTGGCTTGATACCGAACAACGCGAGAATCTTCTGCCACAAAGTCAACTTCCTCGGTCCACGCTGCCGGTTATCGCGGCGGCGATTGTCACGCGGGCCGTCCTTCTTTGCTTTGGGCTGTTTGGTCTTCCATGCAGCGGAATCTTCATGTGGAGTCGCGGTTGCCGCTTCCACCCACAAACTCCGCTCGTTTTCGCGGTTGGGATTGGGGCGACGGCGGCGCCTGTCCGATCCGGATCCATCCTCGTTGCGGCTCCTTCCGGCATTCCGCCCCGGCTCATACGTCATCGGAGATGAACGGCGCTTCTTCTGAGTTTCCTCGTCAAATTCTGGCATGTTACTACTTATTGTTGGTGTATTTATTTGAGTAATGGCGGCGGAGCCGCTGATTGATTATGGTGTGTTTCCCCGATCGATAGACTGATTATCCAATTCGAGGGAGCTCAGAACAGACCGGTCAGCCCATTCCCCGGATCAGCGAATCAACCGGAGTTGGATAGTTCCCGAAGTGGGACCGGCGGCAATCCAGGGCTTGAATTCTCCCTAAGTTGGTTTTATTGAGTTGGCTTTTCAAAGGAAACGACAACAAAGTCGGAATTATGGACAAGCTGGACGAGATATTTCAACTACAAAAACAGCTCAATGAGCGTATCGGGGTAAAGCTGGATGGTCTTTCGCAAGAGGAACAGACCACATGGTTGCTGAATTACACCCGCGCCATGCAGCAGGAACTCGCCGAGCTGGTGGACTCGGTGCCATGGAAATGGTGGGCCAAATACCAGACCTTTGACGCCCAGAATGCAAAAGTCGAAATCGTCGATCTCTTTCATTTCCTCGTTTCGGCTGCGCAGGTCATGGGACTCAGTGCCCAGGATGTTTACGAGTCTTATCTGAAGAAAAACAAAGTCAATCTGGAGCGTCAGGAATCCGGATACACGCAGAAAGCGACTGACGATTCCAAACACATCTGATGCCGGCTGCCATGAATCGCAAGGAACTGGAGGGAAAACGGATCGTCTTCACGCGCCACTTGCGCGAGGATGACACGCTGGGAGCCCTTCTCAGGGAACACGGGGCGGAGCTGATCCCATTGCCCCTCATCGAGGTCGCATCCAAAGTCGATCCTGAACACGAGGAAGATGTGCTATCCACTATCCAGACCTACGAATGGATTGTGTTCAGCAGCCCGAATGGAGTCCGCTCCTTCTTCGAGGCGTTTTTCCGGCGTTTCAAGGATATCCGCTGTTTTGGACCTGCAAAGATTGCATGCGTCGGCAAACAAACGGCTCACGAGGTCAACCGGCTTCACCTGGAGGTCGATCTCATCCCCCCCACCTCCACCGGCCTGGCCATGGCCAAGGCCATGATCGAGACCGGAACACTGCCGAGTGCCTGTGTGCTATGGGTATCCGGTGACAAAATCAATCGTGCGGCGGTTTCCGAACTGGCCGCCAAGGGAGAGGCCATCGTGGATACCTTTGTGGTGTATGAATCCACCCAAACTGATCTGACCAAAAACGCCCAGGCACGCCGCTTCCGCGAAGGAGGAGCGGATCTGGTATTTTTCGCCAGCCCATCCGCGGTCCAGAGCTTTGTGGATCAATCGGCCGACCTCCAGCCGGGGCCTAACGCATCCATCCCGAAAACATTGAGCATCGGTCCAACCACGTCCGAGGCGATGGTTCGGCTGAATGTTCGCAGAGACGGCGAGGCTGAAAGCCCGGAACCGGAATCCATTCTCAAAGCAGCGATCCGGCTGTTGTCCTGACATCACATCCCCGCCATGCACGAGCCCAGGCAAGCGATCCACATCAAGGTCTGCGGGGTCCGCAGACCCGAAGATGCCGAACGGATCCTGAAACTGGGCGCAAGCTATGTCGGGTTGATTCATCATCCCGCATCCCCCCGCTTCGTATCGGTAGAAACGATCCGGGAGCTATGCGGAGTGGTTCCACGTGAAAAGCGGGTGCTCGTGACGGTGGAGCCTGAACCCGATCAACTGAGGGAACTGTCTTCGATCGGATTTGCGGTTTTTCAGGTTCATGCGAAAGATCTCGCCAACAGGAAAAAAATGCTGGCGTGGGCCGCCGCAATTCGCCCCGCCAAACTTTGGATAGCGCCTCGCCTTCCACCGGATTCGCTCTTCCCCGAACACCTTCTGGACGTCACCGACACATGGCTGATCGACACCTACAGTGCGAAGCAAACCGGAGGAACCGGCAAAACGGGCGACTGGCCCACCTTCCGGAAGTGGAAGGAATCGCACCCTGAACACCGCTTCATCCTCGCAGGAGGGATTACCCCATCCAACATTCTGGAGGCTGCCGCCGTCAGTCACGCGGACTGGATTGATGTAAGCAGCGGAGTCGAAGCATCCCCGGGTAT
>JAQVLM010000012.1 GCA_028704125.1 Opitutales bacterium | reverse complement strand
ATCGAAATCCTCCGGCGAATCGGGCATCCGACACTCGTCTTTGCGCCGACCACCGCCGTCAGGGATCAATGGATCGATCGGTTCGTTCAAGGATTCCTCCCGGATGGGCAATCAACGGAGTGGATCTCGAGGGATCTGTCAAAACCCGGATTGCTGACCGTCGTCACGTATCAGGCGCTGCATTATCACAGCAAGCCCAAACAACGTGATCGGCTCGTCCAAGACTGCATCGAAACAGGCATCCAAACCCTCGTTCTGGATGAGGCCCATCACTTACGCAACGACTGGTGGAGATGCCTTCACGATCTCAAAGCAAAGCTGTCCAAACCAGTAATTGTCGCCCTCACCGCAACCCCGCCATGGGATGTGTCCCGAATCGAGTGGAACCGGTACATGCACCTGTGTGGGCCGATCGACGAGGAAATCAGCATCCCCGAGCTTGTCAAAGCCGGTAACCTTTGTCCTCACCAGGATTTTCTGGCCTTGGTCACGCCGTCATCCGAACACACTCACGCTCTCCAACAGTATGAGTTCCAGATCCGGTCCATTCTCAACGATCTTGCAATTGATGAGGTGATGATCCAGCGCCTCATTGACTGGGGACACAAAGAGGTGGCCGCTGCTCGAACACCGCTCGACACAGAATCCATTCACTTTTATCTATCGCTTGCTCTGTTCCTGAACTTCTCTCAGGGAATGATTCCAGAGGATATCTCAACGCTGCTGGATCTGAACCCGGATGAAATCCAACTGCCACCCTTTCACGCCGGCTGGGCCGAAATCCTCTTAAACCGCGTCTATGCATCCAAACTTGCCGATGATCCCCTGTTCCGCAAATTCCACAGTCGCCTCAAAGCAACGGGAGCAATCCAATGTGGAAAAATCCACTTACAGACCTCACCGCGACTTGAGGATGAGATTGCGGAACACCCCTCCCGCATCGCGAAAATCGCTTCCATCATCGAGCACGAATACTCCCTGCAGCGCTGGGATCTCCGGGCGGTCATTCTCTCCGACCGCATCCACGAAGACGCCTTCCCAAGTCAAGCCGTGGCAGATGATGCGCATATCCGGGTAGGGGTGGCCCCGGTATTCGAGCATCTCCGGAAACTTCGCCTGCCAAACCTGCGCATTGCCATGATCACAGGAGGATTTTCCATAGTCCCGACTGAAGCATTGCCATACTTGATCGAAGGCATCCCAAGCAGCCAACGCTCCGGACTATCCACCGAAGTGCTATGGTGGGATTCTTCCTACACGCGGATCACCTTAAGTAACGGCGACGGCTCCGGGCTACTCGCACCATTCACCCGACTGCTCAATCATGGTACCTTGCATGTAGTGGTTGGAACCTGCGCCCTTCTGGGAGAAGGATGGGACGCCCCTGCTGTCAACACACTCATTCTTGCGACCAACACAAGCGCTGCAGTCTCGTCCAACCAGATGCGTGGCCGCGCATTGAGAGTCGATCCGGAGGCCCCCTTCAAAACATCCCACATATGGCACATCGCCACTCTCAAATCAGATCATCGAATCTTGGACTGCCCAAACACCCCCGGCACTGAGAACGCCCAACTGCAATCCGGGAGTCTCGAGTCCATTCGCAAACGCTTTGAGTCGTTTCCAGGACTTGCCCATGAAGGAGTGGCTATCGAGAATGGAATAGCACGCATTGGGACGCTGGACAACCTGTCCGACTCCGGATTCATGGACCATTGGAACGCCCGGATGTTCAAGGCTTCTGAGGAACGACATTCAACCTTCGAGCGCTGGCACCTCGCCTGCTCGCCCCAATTCGCCCCTCGCCAAAGGCTCTTCGATGAACTACTGATTCCGCCAAACCACTTTCCACCAACCCCGGGGATTCCCGCACACTGGATCACCGGGCGGTCCTTGCTATCCAAGCTTGTGAGAGCGTGGATCACCCGCAAAACCCGGCTGATTATCATCGCCGTGTTTCACGCGCTCAAGGATGCAGACCTGCTGGATCGCAGAATCCCAGCTCGTGCGATCCAGTCAACAATGACTCCATCCGGCGTCCGGATCACATTGGACAAAAGCAGCACACGGGACCAAAACACCCTCGTCGAGAACATCCTCTGCCTCTTTGATGTTATCCAACCAGCGCGCTACATCATCGCATCCCGCTGTCGCGTCTACATGGTGCCGCCCTATTTTGCCAAAAACCTCGAGCTCGCAACACGATTCCTCAAACATTGGCGTAAACACGCCGGTTCTGCCAAACTACTGTCTGCCCGCTCCAAAGAGGGGCAAATACTCCTGCTCCGGGAGCGCGAAGCGCACCTGCTCAACCGCATTCCCCAGCCCGTATCCCGCCATCGCCGCTGGTCCTGATCGCAGAACACAACGAACGGTTCGGATTGGCGGTCGTTCTCCAATCGCAAGACAGGTCAATCCCGTCCTGATTTCCCAGACCACGGATAGCCACACATTACCCATCAAACGAAACGTTGCGATTTGACGATCCACCCCGGACGGTTTCACGGGCATTTCACATTTCCTCGCTTGGGCATGGCACCCTACATGCTCCGATTCTGGTTATCAGAAAACAAACCAGATCAGGCGCCATGCAAACATCCCTTTCCACCCTCCGCATACTCGTCGCAGAAGACGACAGCCTCAGCTTCAAGATGTTTGCCATGATGCTCGAGGCGTTGGGCACGCCCCGTCCCACCCGCGTAATCGACGGAGCACAGGCAGTGGAAACCCTCATGCTCCACCCGTTCGACATCGTTTTCATGGACAACCACATGCCCCGCATGGATGGAGTTACCGCCACCCGGGCCATCCGCAAGCTCATCGCTATTGACCAGCAACCCTGCATCATCGGACTATCGGGATCCTCATCCAACGACGATGTTCTACGGTTTTCCGACGCCGGCGTTAACCATTTTCTTCCCAAGCCCTTCCGGATGCACGAACTGCTCGAGATCCTCACCCTCGCAGCCGGAGAAGCGGCAGGGAAGCCAGGACAAACGACTTCCATGGCCAGCATCTGAACACCCGGAACGCTTTTCCTCAATTGGATCGGACACCCACCTCAGCTATAGGCAAATCCTGCCCACCGGAGTGTCGAGTAAAATAGGGCGTCCCGGTATAAAGGACTACCGTCAATCCGGATTCACCGAATAGAAACCAATGGTTTAACCTCTTTCCGGATTCTCGCGGCCTTGATTTTGCGGATTTTGCGAAGATCGTATTCCTTCTGCATGAAGCATTGAAGGCGATCGGTTTCCATCTTCCCAGACCATAGTAGCGGGAGCATCCCTGCTCACGCTTCCTTCGATTCTTTCAAATGGCAAGCATTACCCCCCTACCTTCTTTGCATACAGTGAGCCCTCTTCCGGAGGGCATGGCTTCAGCCATGCCTTGGACCACGTACCAGCCAATCATCCAAGCCCATGCGGATGAGCGGGGACGCTCATCCCTGCTCGCGGCCTTTTGTTCACTTCCCGGAAGGGTGAGCATTCGCCCGCCCACGCCTCAAATCCCACGCACCCGGTAGGGCGAATTGTCCTCAATGAGCCGAGCCCTACTTTCGTGCTTTTAGGGAGTTTCGTGGTAAAGCTTCTTTCCTTTATTACCCTATCGTCTCCGCGGCTTCCCCTAGCGTTAGGATTAAGCCAGCCTTCGCCGGACGCCTCCGCTCGAGAATATCTTCTTCCTCAATTCTCCGTACGATGCGCGCCCTTCCTCCGTCACGCTTCGGGCGGAGGAGAACACACCAGACACTCACTGGCGCTTGGGACGTCAAGAATAGGCAATTTGTATCAGCGATCGGGAGTCGGGGGAACTTTGGCCGCATACTGAAGAGCATCCCCATCCTCATCCGTGGCGGCGATCTGGAAGGTGATCGTTTGCCCTGGAGCGACACTCTTGGCGCCAATCCCAATCAACACGGGAGCCCGGTTGGCTGTGAGGCCGACGCGACAGAGCTCCGAGGCGACTCCAGCACCGAAGCTGTTCACGCCTTCGACCGTATAGAAGAACGCGGGAATGGCCGGGTCGGACATCACCAGACTAGCCTGAGATAAATCATCCACCAGGTTAGTCAGGTTGAAAGCGGAGCTGCCCCACCGAACCCGGTAGCGGTCCACTCCTGCAAGCGGATTCCACGCCAGCATGATTTGACCGTTTTGAATCACCCCTCTCAAGCCGGATGGGACACCCGGAACTCCAACGGTTTCAACCGATCCCCTCAGCATGAGTTCAGCTCCCTCCGATCGATACATGGAGACGGGATGGTATCGGGCGTCTTCATGAGCCGAGTACAGGTAGAACCGGAACTCCACGGGAACTGAAATATCCTGCAAGTCGGATTCCTGTGAAAGCGGAATGCTGACATCATTCGTTGTGCTGAAGCCAGGCAGAATTTCATAGCCGCTGACCGGCAAATCATGCCAATCCCCTTCTCCCAAGCGATATCGAAGGTGCAGCAAAAGGGTTCGGCCTTCGCCTCCAAATGAGTATTGAAAGCCAGTATCGATCCCCGAAATTGAAAGCGACTGACCAGCTGCCGGCATCACACTAAAACCGACAAACAAATCCCTCGACAATGCATTCGCGATAGAACCACCACCTGCGGCGCCGAAGTTTCCACCATCATCCGACGGCATGAAGACGTATTTTCCATCATAGTGAAAGCCCACACCATTTGGACCCGTTCCGGGGTTGAATCCATAATTGTCGGGATCGAGAATCACGCCCGCCCCCTTTTCCAGATATTCAGGCTGGATCGACTGAAAATGACGTTCAACCGGCAGAACTGCGGGCCAGGCTGAACTGTGCCCTGCGTACACCAGATCATGACCTTCCCATGCCGCCAAGACCGCCTCGGAACCACCCGCAAGCGGAATCCCCGAACGCTCAACGGCCTCAGGTCCCTGCCCCTGATCGCTGTATCCATAAACCGTCACGTAATAGGTGCCCCCGTCTTCCAGATTTTCGAGCAACCAACTCGTGGCAATCCCTGCTTCGAACCACTCGTATGGGCCTCCCGAACTCGTGGCCAAACCGACCCTGTATGCGGAAGCACCAACAACTTCATCCCACTGAACAACCAAAGTGCCGGGGCCTTCCATTAACCCCCGCAGCTCTGGAGCAGCCATAACCGGCTCGGAAGGATTGGTTCCGCCAACAGCAACCCCGCTCCAAAAGCCGGTGCCCCACGGATTGTTCGCCGCCACCCGATAGTACCAGGTCGAGCCACCAACCGCACTTGTGTCCGTAAATGTCGTGGATCCCGACTCCAAGCACTCATATGCGTCCCCACGGGTGAACATGGGCACCTTACTGCGGAACACGGTATAGCCACTGGCACCGGACACCGCCTGCCACTGCAAGGTTGTCCCGTTCGACGCATAGGATACAATCGGGGCTCCCACTGGCGGGGGAAGCGGATCATCCCGATCCGGCAGATCGGTATCCACCACATACAAATAGATCGAGCCCTCCGGCATCACCAGCTGGGTTTCACGGGAAAGATTGACTGTCGAAGACTGGATCGACACCTGCATCGATTCGCGGTTGGTCGCCCTCGGATCACCACTAAGACGATACAACGTAGCGGGAGATACCGGGTTTCCAGGTAACACAAGCGTAACCGGAGTGGAACCATTACCCCAGTCCACTCCATCGTGAACCCCACCCAGCTTTCGCGACATCACAAAAACACTCAGCCGGTTACCGTCCCGGAATGCATAGCTCGAGATCAACGGATACTCTGCCCCATCCCAGTTGATCGTTGGAGCACTCGCAACCTCGCTCGCGATCATGCGTCCCGTGGCATAGCGGTTGCGCATAACCGTAGCCAACCAACCCGCATGCGGACGGTAGCCCTTGTGGATCATCGTGTGCGAAGACCAGTAGGCGCCGATTCCCATGCTCAGATAACCCTGATCGCCAAACCCATACTTATGGGCACTCAACCACGCTTCCAAAGATGCCACTGCCATCGCCAGCGACTTCCCGTAGCGCTCCGAATACTCAAACGCATTCGGATGCGGCTCCTGTCCGGGCAAGGAGTAACCGCTTGGACCACCCTCATAGCCCAATAGATCCATGAAATGACCCGACCGTGCGAGCGTTTCCCTTGACCGGGCATACATCATCAAAGCACCTTCCGTATCGGCAGCATTTCCCAACAAAGTCGCCTGAATCCCATGGTCATCATAGTTTTCATGTGGGGTTTCTCCCACTTCCCACTTGGGGCCAACATATGTCGTGTGCCCAATGGCATGAGCCCCCGGCGCATCCTGTGCCGCGAGCTCAGCGTAGTTCTGGTAGTTGCTTCCCATCACAATCCGCAGTTTTCCAGATGAAGCCATCGACGGATACCAGGGCGACTCCTGCGCCAAACATTCAATCATGTGATGCGCAGCCAATCCGAATTCCTTGCTGCCACCATGGACCCAACCGCTGCGCCCCCACCCGA
This sequence comes from Opitutales bacterium, assembly GCA_028704125.1. Classification (GTDB taxonomy): domain Bacteria; phylum Verrucomicrobiota; class Verrucomicrobiia; order Opitutales; family JAFGAQ01; genus JAFGAQ01. The sequence continues at coordinate 11,121 of JAQVLM010000012.1, read as the reverse complement.
ACCATTCATCGGAGACCGCTCCATTGTGCCATGTCTCATTCGCAAACTCCACATAGATCCGCAGAAAATCGTCCGTCCACGGCCGGGTGGTTCCACGTTGTCGATACCGCAGATATGCCCACGGCTTGGCGGCGACATCAGCCGGATTTCCCGGGTCGATCGGAGCCGCCAAATACTCCATGAGCACGAGCCACTCGGCCTCGCTCATGTGACTCGAAATGTTGAGCCAGGGCTTCATCCGGTTATTGGGTGCATTTCCCGTCAGATAGGCATATTGGAGAAAGACCGGCACTGTCATATTCGGGGCTGATTCAACCGCTTGATACCAGTTCATCGTCAGCGTTGAATCCCGATGCAGCGACAAACAACCCGCCATGGTGCCCTGATTCAGAACCACCCCCATCGAACGCAGCATCCCCTTCTCTCCGGTTTCCGGTTGGTGGGCCATCAGCTCGTTGAAAACAAGCGGACTCGGAGGCGCGATGACAGAAGCAATAACCTCTGGAGTATCCGCCCGAAACAGCCGGATATTGTCGACCCACAACTGCCCGGGACCGCTGAATTCAATCCGCGGACATGCGTGAAAGCCGGCAGTTGGTCGCTCAGGAGCAACAAACTCAAAACCGTAAAGACGCCATTCACCATCGACGGCATAATCCTGACCCAAAGCATAGTAGTATTGATTGAACCCCAAGCGCACCTGGCCTCCGTTGCCGAGTCCTTCCTGCCGCATCCATGCTTCATAGCGATAGGTTCTTCCGGGTTCGAGCTGGGAATACCAATCCGCCTCTCCAACATCATTGGCAGGATAAAAAACGTAAGGTCCTTCCGCTCCCGCAGCCCCGGCCTGCGATGCCTCAAAACGCGCACAGGACTCACCGGGAAAAACAAATTCCGGCGGGATCGTTCCCGGATGCGAAACCCTTTCGACGGACACTCCCGCAGCCGTATCCACCCGCCAGGTCTCATTCACCATTCCTTGGCGGACCCGGGGGTGAGCCCACATCGGATCAGCCTTCAGCACACGTTTCTCGAGGTGAACATAATCATCTTTCACAAGCGCGGGTGCTCCTTCCGCGAGGTAGATGCGCTGACGCTGCTGCGATCTTGGCGCTTCCGACCGGTAGATCCTGTAACCCACCACCCCGGGAGTCGGGCTTGCATTCCACGAGAGATACACATGCCCATTTCCGGCCACAGCCGATACGTTGAGCGGGGGCTGTGGACGTTCACTTCCTCCCGTCGGAACCCAAGCCGGCTGGTTGAGAACAAAGTCTCTGGAACCGACTCCATTCGAAGCAGTAGCCCTAAACCGGAGAAGGGTTGGAGAAGGCGTCGATGTTGGCTCTCCGGAAAGCGTTCCGGTAGTGGAGTCGAAGGTCAGACCGGCTGGAGGAGCTATTACCTGATTGTTTTCGTCCAGCAATTGCCAGCTTACGCTGCCCTCGGCACCGGCCACCCTGGCCTGAAAGCTAAACCAGGACCCCTGAACGGCCTGTCCGATCTCGTTGAGACCACTTCCAGATGAAGAATACACGCGAGGAGCACCCGACAACCCCCCATCCGGTGTAGCCGACACCTCAACCGCCGTTGCCGGATCACTTTCATTCTCTCCTCCCGCTTCATTCGTGTTCGATCCAATCGCGGTAACGATGTAGTGATAGGTGTGCCCGTTCTCGACCCAGAAAGCATCCGTGAAGTCAAGATTCGCCCGCGTTCCATACAAGGACGAAGGCTGAGCGTAGATTGTGTCCACCCACCCTCCAAAAGGCAAACCGGACGTCCCCGCTTCAGGAACCGTCGAAGTCCCCACGCGCACATACGCGGCAGCCCCAGTCAAATCCAAATAATTGTCGGATACATTCTGGGGCAAGGGCTGTCCATTGCTGTCGACAATCCGGTAAATCCGCACTGCCGCACCATTCATGAGGCCCATACCGGTAAGCTCCCACTGACTCATCCCACCGCCCCCATCGACCTCAAACCACACCCGACCACCTTCCACTCCAGTTCGCGCAACCCGAAACCTCTTTCGCATCGAAATCGGCTCAAATCCACTGTCAGGGATCAGGTTTCCCGCGGAAAAAGCCGTTCCACCCGGATCCCCAAACTCGTTGGCACCAATTGGTGGATTGTATTCCGCCGCCTGAACAAGGCCGACCTCAACCCGCGCGGGATCATTGGGCGCAGCAGAAAGGCCCATCGCAATAACGGAACAGAGAAACATACACAGCCGACGAAACAGAAAAGGTTTCATAAGGGAAGAAGCTGAGTTGATGGAGATACAAGACCATCAGGGAACCCCCTCACTATGAGGAGTCAGAATCACATGATGTCATGTAATGAGGTAGAACTGAACAACTTAAAGCACGTCACCGCCGATTGGTCAAATCCAATTTACTCCAGATTTACAACCACTCCATTCCAGCCTCCACACCCTTTTATCCTTCCCTTCCGGACGGTATGGCTTCAGCCATACCCTGGCCTAACCATGGAAGAGGTGGCTGGATGCGTCAGCTTCAAAACCTGCACACGCTATTCCCAATCCTACTGATCCTGTTCAGAAAATGATACTCACTCGGGAGGAACAGAAGGGTGTTCCATCGGATCCTATTGGCTGTTGGCGCTCACGTGTCCCCGTGCATTTCCACCACAATGGCTTCGAATGGAGTCTTGCATCACAGACCAGAAAGCGAGAATGCGGCCGGGTATCCCAGCCGCACTCATTTATTCCCCAACTGCCCGTAGCAGACCTACCTATACGCCTGCCCGGACAACAATTCTATCCCGTTTCACCGACCCGGTTTTGAGGGCTCCCGTCAGGAGCAAATCAGTGAAAGATCAGGAAACCGGCGGGTGGAACCATTATCCTGACAGATGACCCGTTTCGGCTTTCCACTCGAACCGAAGAGCCCACCCGCAAACCATCGTCGGCGAACACGCAACCCATGCTGGTTCCCTCCGGATGGAGGGATCGGTCAACCGTTACCCAGACCTCAATGGAGTGAGCCGGATCGGTGTTGATGGCGCAAAGGTATTCTTCGTCGGCAAAGATCCGGGACCACGCCACAACCCAACGTAACTCACCGTTGAGCATCTGCGGATAGTGAAAATCCCAGGATTCGCCACTACCGGAAACTTCCCTCAGATACTGCCTGCCGCGGCGCAACGCGATGGTATCCTTACGAAACGCAGCCAACCGTGAAACAAATCCGTAGACCGGGTGCGCTTCATTGAAAAAGTGCCGGCCCGCACTGCGAAAGGAGCCAAATGGTCCACCAAACATGCATTCACGCAGAAATACGTCACTGTAGGAATCGTCATCCGGACGGGAGTCCCCCCCGTTGAAGGCTTGCTCGGTGCCATAGTAAAGACACGGAATACCCATGGTCGTAAGGTTTAGGGCAATTGCCGGAATGAGCAGACGGCTCTTCGCGTCGCCTTGTCCACAAAAACGGAACTTGTGCCGCGTTCCCACTTGATCGTGATCGTCAAACATCACGACAACGTGCTTGGCATACCATTGATGGGTATTCTTATCGTCCAGGATACTGTTGCGGAAATAGTCAAAGTAACCCACCTGATCGTCCGTCTCCGGATTTCCCGGCGACCGGAACCCCTTGGCAAGGAACTCAAGCTTGTCCTGGATGTCATCGATACCCAAGGCCGCATCAAGCCCGGTGTGATCCACGGTGGCAACCGCATTTGCCCGGCCTCCCGTCACCTCCCCGATCATGTAGAAGTTCTCCTTGCCCAGGCTTTGCGCATACTCGTGGATCGCGTTCACAAAAATCCGGACAGCCCCCGGCTCCATGTGCTTGACGGTGTCGATGCGGTATCCGTCGATGTCGGCCAAGGCGATCCAGTAACGGTATACCTTGATTAGGTAGTCCAACACCCGGGACGGCGAAAACGCCTTTACCCGCTCCCGCATATCCCAGGATATGGATGGATCCTTTGGCTCATAACCGAGGTGGAGGTTTTTTAAGGACAGGAAATCTCCGTCGATGTATTCGGGATAGGCATCCCAGTTGCGGATCTCGCCGTTCCGGCTCCAAACCGTCAAATCCTGAAACTCGGAGGGCCAGACGCCCTCATCTCTGGATGCATGGGTCACTGTGGTGGATGTGAGCTCACCGGGGCATCCCGATGATTTGCGGAAACCCTGGATTTCCCACTGCTTTCCCTCGTGGTAGTAGTATGGATGGTTATCCCGATAGGCGAAAACATCCCCGGCATGATTCAGAATAATGTCAAGGATCACCCGGATGCCGGCTTTATGAGCGGCCTCCACCAACCTCACCAGATCCTCCTTCGTGCCAAAATGAGGATCCACTTCCAGAAAATCCTGAATACCGTATCCATGGTAGTTGTCACTGCCAGTCACTTGCTTGAAGACCGGGCTGATCCAAACCGCCCCCACACCCAACCGTTTCAGATAACCGATCTTGTCGGACAACCCCTTGAGGTTTCCGCCACACCATCCGCGACCAGCCCTGAACCAGGCATCCCAATCGGCCTTACCAGCATCTTGCGCGCTAATAAACATAGGGGTTTGCCGACCGGAATCCGCAGAGTCCACCGGTGTTTCATTGGCATCGCGGAATCCCTGATACTCCCTGCCATCCGAAAACCGGTCAAGCATCAGAAAATACAGGATTTCGTCCTCCCATGAGGCGGGTGAAGGGTAATAGGGTCGCCTGAATCGCGTAAGGTTTCGCAGGGACAAGTCGTGAAGACTGGAGATAGCGGCGCACGCCGCAACAGAATGGCGGTTTGGCATACGAGGATAGGGTTGGAATGAAAACAGGAACGGAAAACCTTCGCTCAAGCCGTTTCCAACAGGATGCGGGTTATCTTCGAACCACAGTCAGACCCGGCTTAAACAACGCAATCCGATAGAATCAAAATCATATTCCGCTTTTTTGATTCATTCAACACCGATACCGAATAAAATAATGTGACTGCTGTTATTCATACCGGTTTACAAAGGCCAGATCCACAGAATGGCCGCAATTCCAACAACCATCATGAGCCCCGACAGCGGTAATCCCAACTTCCAGTAATCCCCGAACCGGTATCCACCTGGCCCCATGACCAGGGTGTTGGACTGGTGCCCGATCGGCGTCATAAACGCACAGGAGGCGGAAACCGCCACGACCATCAGAAACGGATCCAAAGATGCATTGAAACCCGAGGCCAACGACAGGGCAACCGGGGCCATGATCACAGCGGCAGCCGCATTGTTGATCACATTTGACAGCGCCTGGGTGATCACAAACAGCAAAGCGAGAGCGATAACCGGCGATGCTCCCTGAGACAGATGCGCCAGACCCTCAGCAATCAAACGCGCACCCCCCGTGCTTTCCATTGATTCCCCCACCGGAATCATCGCCCCAAGAAGGATGATGATGGGCCAGTCAATCGCGCGATAGGCATCTCTTAGAGGAACCACCCCGGCAAGAATGTTGATCAGGGCAGCGCATGTCAAAGCGATCGCTGACGGCATCCACCCCATCACCATCGCAACAACGGCAAGACTGAAAACGAGAATCGATAGAACCATTCGTCGAGGTCTACCCAGGTTCAGATCCCGGCTCGCAAGAAGCAAACACCCCAACTCCGGCAGGCTCTCCCGGATCTCATCCTCATTCCCTTGAAAAAGCAGAACATCACCGGCCCGGAAACGGATCTTGTTGAGTCGCTCCTTGATCCGGCCTCCTTGCCGCGCAACCGCAAGCAGATGCAGTCCATAACGATCAATCAGTCTCAGATTCGCTGCTGATCGCTGAATCAAGCGGGAATCAGACTGGACAACCGCCTCCACCAGCCTCAGCTCCTTGACCTCGGATAGCTTCTCCGAAAAGGCCTGGCTTCCCACCTTCAAACCACCCTTTTCGACAACAAGCTGGATCTCCTCCGGCTCAGCTTCCAGCAACAGCAAATCCCCGGTTCGGAGGGTATGATGAAAAGCATGTCCAGGGGTGCGTTTGTCGCCACGAATCACCGCCACGATCGGAACAGACTCCTTGCAAGCATCCCGAAGCTCCTGAAGCGACCATCCATTGGCTTTGGAGTCGTCCGTTACTTCAAGCTCGGAGAGATAATCAGCCGTTTCAAAAAGCTCATCTGCCGATGACTGGCCCTTCCGCTCCGGAGTGAGCCACTTCCCAAAAAATGCGAGAAAAAACAACCCCGCGAAGAGGACGATGAACCCAACCGGAGCAAACGAAAACATGCCGTAGCCCTCACCCGTCCCCTCCTGCGCACGATACGCTGACACAATGATGTTCGGAGGTGTGCCGATCAAGGTCGTAAGCCCACCGAGCAGCGAACCGAATGCCAATGGCATCATGTAAAGAGAGGGCGACTGCTTGTTCTCCCGCGCCATTCGCAAGGCCACAGGCAACATCAGAGCAAGCGCACCCACATTGTTCATGAAACCCGACATCAATCCAACCACACCGGTCAAAGTCAGAATCTGAAGGCTCAATCCCCCTCCCACGCGAAGCGTCTGAGCGGCTATCCAATCCACCACTCCCGAATTCTGAAATCCCTTGCTCAAAACCAGAACCGCCGCCACCGTTACAACCGCGGGGTGCCCGAAGCCCGAAAACGCATGATCCGCCGGCACCAACCCCAGGAGCACGCACACCATCAACGCCAGCAGCGCAACAACATCAAAGCGGATGCGTCCCGAAACAAAAGCGATCAGCGTTGCGATAATGACCAGATAAACGAGGTAGGCAGGTTGCATAGGAATTCAGGGGTAATCCCCAGCGTTTCCAGCCCCTCCGGTTCTGTCAAGAATCAACCCCCATCCAACAATCTTCCGCTTGATCCTCTACGCCTCCCGTGCCCGTGTCCGCCTCGTCATCATCCATCCCCCCGAACCCGCCAGTAACCCATCCGACCCCTTCTAAGCGGAAGCAGCCCTGCCTTCCTCCCCACAGAAACGGAAGCATCCCTGCCCGCGGCCTTCTTCCAGTCTTTGAAAAGGCGAGCAAGGATGCTCCCCCTACTATGAATCATATCCAGGCAGCTCTCTTCCGGAGTGGGTGGCTTCAGCCATCCTCTATCCCCCAACTCCACCCAAGCCCAACCGCTTGCGGATGAGCGGGGACGCTCATCCCTACCCGCAACCGCCTGGAATCCCCGCAGCAGGTAGGGCGAATTGTACTCAATGAGCCGCTCTTCCCCCCTTTCGTGCTTTTCGTGCCTTTCGTGGCTCATCCCCCTTCTCTTCCCCTTTGTGCTCTTTGTGACCTCTGTGGTTAAAACCTCTTTTTCCCCAATCCAAGCCCCAGTTCGGAACGCTCACGCGTCCCGCTACGGAAGAGCTGCCACTTCCCTCTTCATCCTTCATAATTCATACTTCATCCCTCTCACTTCTCTCCCTCTTCCCTTTGCGCCTTTCGTGGAACAGCATCTTCCACCACCCATCGCATACCTGGCATGAGGCCATGAACACTGGCGCCTTCCAATCCACCCGGAGTTCGCATCAGCTTTCCGCGCAAGGGGCATACTCCGATTCTTCCATCCTGAAGCTCCAGGCAACCGCCTGGCGCGGGGTCTGCATTTCCGGCGGCACTTGCACCAAATACTCTCTAAACACATCATCGGTTCCGGGTTCGGGCGTGCTGTTGAGCAACCGGACGAGGACAACCAATTCATCCCCCTGACTCCATAGGCCAGACAGGTGCATGTTTCTCCGGATCGTATACAAACTGCCGTAGTCATCACTCGAGCGCAATTCTGCATTCGTCTCTTCGAGGAACCGATCCATGCCCATTCGTTCAATCAAGGTACGCCGCAGCTCCAGGTTGGTGAGACTCAGGATATCCATCGCTGACGTCGTCTCCCGTACGTAATACCAATTCTCCGGCAAAAACACACCGTGCAAATAATACGCACACTCGTTGTTTTGGTATACCACTGCGGGCCCGTCCTCCCGATGGATGCGCCCCGCTCCATCCAGATGCACCTCGATTGGAACCCGGCAAACCATTACGTCCTGGCCAACCTGCGCGACAAACAAATACCTCCGGGCCAGATCCTCCGCCAGTGCCCGCAAGGCCCGCGCGCCCGCAATCCATTCCCTATCCGGATCCTGCCCGATCGCGTCGTCTGAAGGGAGCAGCAAGCTGAGCAAATTGATCGGATTGAACTCCATCAGTATCCCACTGACTTCCATTTCCACTTCACCCCGCATAAACACCATCCACGGCGGGCACCCCTTACCAGCGGTTTCACCCGGCTCTGCCGAGGCCCCTCCATTCCCGCAAGTCGATGCGGTCCCATTCGTCTTGAATGCGGCCAAAGCCCGTTTGAATCGGATAAATTTGCGTCTCGCCGAAAGGTGCTCCCGCATGCTCTGGTGATTTTGGATCTGTAACGCGCAGTCAGATGGCGAGTCCGCTCTCACCACGTTTCTCACCTTCAGCCGGAGTATCCGGAACAATTTCAGCAGCTGATCATCATCGCCTACGGTTTGCCCCGGGTACGGGATGATGCTCGGCTCGTTTTTGGGGGCACGCTCTGTTTGGTGGTGGTGTTCCATGGTTTGGTCCTTGTTGGATCAGTCGACAACCTCCCGGGCGCCCTCGGGCTGGTATTCGCGCTGCCGTATCACCTCGTAATTCCCCAAAGGAATGCGAATGGTTCCATGCTCGGGGTGCACCAGATCCACTGACGCACGATCCACAGAGAGCCAACGCCGGGCAATTTCACCCTCTTCCGATTCCGACATATAAACCCCTTCCCGCTCAAGGATCCGGTGAAAATGGCCGGCGGCCTCGCCCTCAGCCAGCACTACTGGCTGGCCATACACCCGCTTCGCCGAAGCGGGAATAGCATCCACTTCCCGGAGAAACACATCCCCCTGGCGGTATTGCCCATACAATCTTGGGTTCACAGTCATACAATCATCCTTCATTTATGGATAGGACCCATTCGGGTTACCTTTTCCATACGAGGCGACAGCCACCTCCTATGCGCCCGGACCCGTATATTTTCCCTAAAGCGGTTTCTCCAATCTTCAGGCATAACCAGCCCGGCTTCCTGCGTATTGAGGATACAAACCATCCACGGACAGGTTCAACAAGCCCAGTCCATTTAACACTAACCCATGTTTCATCATGTCTGAATCCGTTGTCTATCCATCAACCCAACTCGCGACCGTTCAAAGCGCCCTTCACGACGCGCAGAGAGCAGGACTGCTCGTTCCCGTCAATAATCCGCCGGACTATTCCTGCTTCGCATTCAAGGGGACTCCCGACGGATCCATTTCGAAAAAGTGGAACGCCATCGGCTATCTGAAACACAAGAAGAACCGGTTGAGCGTGGTCACCGTCGACCCGCTCATATTGGATCGTCTCATCAAAAGGGACTACCACAGCCTGACTCCGTCTCCCGGAAAATCCGTCCTGAGCATCGATGACAGCGGAACCGGATTCCCCTTGGGCGGGGTCCTGGTCGGAGTTTCGAACGGAAAAACGGTCAAGACCGGAACGGTCAAAACCGAATTCTTTCATCATCCTGCGCATGTCGAGCAGCGCTATCTTGAAGAGTACACCCGGGTTGGACTTGAGGTCTTCGAGTCCTTCAATCCCACCCCGGCCACGCACCGGGTGGAGATATGCACGGGCCACATCAACACTCATATCCGGGAAACCATTCGGAAGCTTGGATATGAGGTCCGCGTCACCGAAATCAAGGGACAGCTTCAATCGCAGCTGGAAGTCCAACATGCCGAATACATCCGCGAACTCACAAGCGAAACCCTCTACTTCGACCCCAAGGAGGCCCAAGCCCATACGCTGGGAACCCTCTACCATTACGCCTTGAACTGGGGCATTCATCACAACAAGTCTTTGTTGAAATCCGGATGGGGCGCCCTAAGCCAGTATAGAGAATAGGAAATCGGAAACCGAACGGACTGAACACTCCCCGCCTCTCCTTTGCCCCGGATGCGGCGCCACGACCGCGTCGATCCGGAGCAAACCTCAAGTCAATAGTCCTCAGTAACTCAACTCATCTGAAAGGGGATCGTTGCGGGCCTCTTTCATCCTTCGGGACACCTTGTGTTGGAATTTCTTGTCTCCAAACACCTTTCCGGCTATGGAGCTCTGCGTCAGGGAGTTACCCTCTGCCAGGCATGACAGCATCCACTCGGAAAATCCCTTCTCCCCAGCGCCCTGACATACAAAGCGCGCGATCACATCACACACCATCTCCAGTTCATCCTTCCCACTCAAACGGCCACTTCCCTCCGTTTGGCTGGAGGATGAAGATACGCACCAGACAGCTTCGTCAAGCTCCACCATGCGATGGGCATGTTGCTTCCGCCGCATATCCAATGCACGCCACCGCATCCACCGGATAAGCATCCCGATGAATTCTTCCGGCGTCATTCGAGAAAGCGTGGCGCAGCTCTCTTCTTTCTTCTCCCACCAATACCGACCGACAAGGTCACCCGTGTCGCTGTCAGGTATGCCCATACCCCTCCCGACATAACGCGCCACTGCATAGGGAATGGAAAGCCCACTTCCGACGTCCTTCACGATCGACGTCGCAGCAACACACTCGGTCATGGATGCTGACCCGCCTCTGAAGACATCCAAGTGGCGGATTTGGTCGGCCATGGCCGGGATAAAGGGTGCGGAAGTTGTGTATTTTTTTTCTTTCATCATACCCTATGTATTCCCTACAGACAAAAAGAGCGGGGGCTGGATGCCCCCGCTCTTTTTCTCTCCGGCTGAAAAACCGCTCTCGACCATCAAACCGCCACGGCCAACTCAGCCCTCTTTATTGCGGTCACCACCCACTGGACCGTTTGATTTGGCAGTGGCACAAGTTCGAGCACCTTCTCCACCTCTCCGTCACACGCACGGGCCACCCTGTAGCGCCCCGGCTCCTTCACACGGTTGACGGTCTTCCGCTCAACCCCGTCGATTGTCGTCCACTTCGTGGCCTTCCCCGACTTCCTGGCCTTCTCCCTGTCTGCCTCCGTGACCTTCGCCTGAGTCGGGACTGTCACCGCCTTCACCCTCTCACACCCCAGATACTCACATCCGTGGCTCTCAACGATCCTTGGAAGATTCCGGGTCATTGCCGTCTTGT
>JAQVLM010000324.1 GCA_028704125.1 Opitutales bacterium | reverse complement strand
CAAGGCACTGATCAAGGTGATGGAACGGATTGTGAAGCACTTCGACTGGAAAGGTCCGGTGGGGGTAGGGTTCCCTGCGGTTATCCGCAATGGAGTGGCCTATTCGGCCGCCAACGTTGACAAGGCGTGGATCGGCACGAATGGAGAGGCGATGTTGAAAGAGGCGACCGGCCTCGAAAATGTGTTTGTGAACGATGCCGATGCGGCGGCTCTGGCGGAACTGTCCTTCGGAAACTGCAAGGGGCGGATGGGAACTGTGTTGGTGATCACACTTGGCACTGGCATCGGGACGGCCCTTTTCAGAAATGGTCATCTGATCCCGAATCTTGAGTTCGGGCATATCGAAATCAACGGTAAGGACGCTGAGAAAATCGCATCTGCGCGGGTGCGCAAGGATGAGGACTTGAAGTGGTCGGAGTGGGGAGGCCGTGTGAATAACTACCTGCAACGGGTTGAGGCCCTCATTTCGCCGGATCTGATCGTGATCGGTGGCGGCGTGAGCAAAAAAGCCGAGAAATTCTTTCCCTATCTCAAACTGAATGCCGAAGTGATGCCGGCATCGTTGGAAAACGATGCGGGAATCGTTGGAGCGGCCATGGCATACGGTAGCCTGCGGGCCTGATCCAATATTTCCACGGACGCGCGCAGTAGAGGGGTGTTTGAAGCTGTGCCTCAGGGAATGGTCGTCCCGTCTGTTGACGCATGATTCCAAGCGATGTCCGGGATGGAATAGACCGGTGGGTTCGCAAAGGCCGGTTTGGGTTCGACGCCGTTTGTTGCCGTCTCTTGTGGTGGTTTCAGTTTCCTGAAAACAACAAAAGGCCCGGCTGTTGGGCCGGGCCTTTGCCGTGTTGTGAAACAAGACGGATGAGAAACTTACTTCTTGTCGTCGTCAACTACCTCGAAGTCGGCGTCCACGACATTGTCGTTACTGGACGATGCACCGGCAGTGCTGGACGATGCGGCACCCTGAGGACCTTCGGATGCAGCGGCGCCAGCTTGGGCGGCTCCAGCCTGTCCGTAGAGTTCCTGACTCATTTCATGCATGAGTTTCATGATGCGGTCGCGGGCTTCCTTGAGTTCGTCGGTCGAAGCTCCCTGGTTTTCCAGAACCTTCTTGGCGTCGGTCAGTGCATCGGTGAGGGCGGTCTTCTTGTCGGCCGGAAGCTTGTCTCCAAGGTCGGTGATTTGCTTTTCGGTCTGATAGACCATCGTGTCGAGTTCATTGCGGGTCTCGATGCGCTCCTTCTTTTTGCGGTCTTCCTCAGCGTGGAGTTCGGCTTCCTTTTTGAGGTTTTCGACTTCGTCTTTGCTGAGACCGGAAGAGCCCGAAATCGTGATTCGCTGATCCTTCCCGGTTCCAAGGTCCTTTGCGGTGACATGCAGAATCCCGTTGGCATCGATGTCGAAGGTCACTTCGATCTGGGGAACACCACGGGGTGCCGGTGGGATTCCTTCCAGACGGAAGTTGCCCAGCATCTTGTTGTCGGCCGCCATGGGGCGTTCCCCTTGCAGCACTTTGATGTCAACCGCAGTCTGACTGTCGCTGTAAGTTGAGAAGACCTGACTCTTCTTAGTCGGGATGGTGGTGTTGCGATCGATCATCGGCGTCGATACGCCACCGGCTGTTTCGATTCCCAGCGTGAGCGGGGTAACGTCCAGCAGCAGCACATCGCGCATGTCTCCCTGAAGCACCGCACCCTGGATTGCGGCACCCACTGCCACAACTTCGTCCGGATTGACGCCCTGATGCGGGTCTTTGCCAGTGAGGTCACGGGCGACCGACACGACTTTCGGCATGCGGGTCATCCCGCCGACCAATACCAGGTCATCCATTTGAGAGGCGTTCAGCCCGGCATCCTTTAAGCAGGATTTGAATGGGCTGATGGTGCGCTCGAAAAGCTTGTCGCAGATCTGTTCCAGCTTTGCGCGGCTGAGGCTTATGTTCAGGTGCTTCGGGCCGCTCGCATCCGCCGAAATGAACGGCAGGTTGATGTCGGTGGACATCGAGGATGACAAAGCGATTTTGGCTTTTTCAGCCTCTTCCTTTAGGCGCTGCAGTGCCATCGGATCCTTACGCAGGTCGATGCCCTGATCCGCTTTGAAGCCTTCAACGAGCCAATCAATAATCAGGCTGTCCCAGTTGTCTCCACCGAGGTGGGTGTCGCCGTTTGTCGCTTTTACTTCGAAGACCCCATCTCCGATCTCGAGGACGGATACGTCGTAGGTTCCTCCCCCAAGGTCGTAGACCGCAATGGTCTTGTCGCTTTTCTTGTCGAGGCCATACGCAAGGGATGCCGCGGTGGGCTCGTTGATGATGCGTTCCACCTTTAGTCCGGCAATGGTTCCGGCGTCTTTGGTGGCCTGACGTTGCGCGTCATTGAAATAGGCGGGCACTGTGATCACCGCGCGGTCCACGCTTTCGCCAATGTAGGCTTCGGCATCCGCCTTCAACTTGCCGAGGAGAATCGCGGAGATTTGCTCCGGAGCGAAACGCTCCGTTTTGCCGCCCACATCGCATTCAATGTAGGCATCGCCGTTTTTGCCTTCGACGACTTTGTAGGGTAGGCTTTTGGCCTCTTCCTGCACTTCGGAGAATTTGCGCCCGATCAGGCGCTTTGCCGAAAAAATCGTGTTGGTCGGGTTTGTGACCGCCTGGCGTTTGGCTGCCTGCCCCACCAAGCGTTCGCCACTCTTCGAAAAGGCAACGATGGAGGGGGTGGTGCGCTGTCCCTCGGAATTGGGGATCACCACAGGCTCGCCCCCTTCCATGACAGCCACACACGAGTTGGTTGTACCTAAATCAATTCCTATTATCTTGCTCACGCGTTTCCTTCAACAAGTCCCGTGCCAAGCCGTCGGATGTTTTGTATGTTACCGTGAGTCAATGGATTAACGGTTTTGTGCACGGTTCATTTGGGTGCGGATTTGCAGGAGTGTGGGTCATTTCGACGCAAACTGTGTCACACTTGATGGTTAGGGTTTCCGTTCACTGTGCAGGCGGTGTCCGCTTGTCTCTGGTTGGGAAGCGAAGATCGGTCGGCGGAGGGAAAAGCGATCGGAACGATCCAGTTTTTCCCGGGTTGGGGTTTCAGGGATTGACAATCCCGAAAGCGCTCAAGTCTATTGAACGGGATATCAGGCCATGCAGCTTACAGACGACTATTATCCGATCCCGCACCGATCCCGGAACCTCATTCTGGACGGGTGGCGGGCCTGCGAATCAATGCCGGACACTCGTCTCGGGAAAGCACTGAAACGGATCCCATTATGTGTGGAATAGCTGGAGCGATCGGGTTACATCATCGTGAGCGCTGCAGGGATGCGACCAAGGCCATCGTTCACCGGGGGCCCGATGACGAAGGTTTCTTTGATGGGAATGGCGTGTCGATTGGCATGCGGCGCCTGAGCATTGTGGATGTGGCCGGAGGGCATCAGCCGATCGAGTCCGCCGATGGTGAGCTCGTATTGGTGTGTAATGGGGAGATTTACAACAGCCCGGAGCTGCGGGCGGCCTGCGAGAAGGATGGGTACCCGTTCAAGAGCCGCTCCGACGTGGAGGTGATCCTGCCGCTCTACCGCAAGCATGGGCTGGATTGCATGAAGCATCTGCGGGGAATGTTTGCCTTTGCCCTTTGGGACAAAGCCAAAGAGCGTCTGTTGCTGGCCCGCGATCATATGGGACAGAAGCCCTTGTTTTATGCCCGGCAGGATGGAGCGTTTGTATTCGGGTCGGAAGTGAAATCGATTCTGGCTTCGGGCATGGTGAGCAAGCAGGCGGATCTTGCCGGGTTGTGGCACTACATGAGCCTTCGGTATCTGCCCGACTCCTACAGTCTTTTTGAAGGGGTTCACAAACTTCCTGCCGCCCATGGGCTTGTGTGGGAAAAAGGGCAGGTTTCGACGTTCCGGTATTGGCAGCCCGACTTCAACTCGAAGCTGGATGTGAGCGAACGCGAGATTGTGGATCGGCTGGATGCGCTCCTGCAGGAAACCGTGCGCGGGCACCTCCTGAGTGATGTTCCGGTGGGTGCTTTTTTGAGTGGTGGCATTGATTCGAGTCTGATCACGGCGATGATGGCGGAATCCGGTCTGAAGGGGTTTCCGACTTTTTCCATTGGCGTGAAGGAACAGGGTTTCAATGAATTGCCATGGGCGAGGATGGTGTCGCAGAAATACGGTTTGGATGCTCACGAAAAGATCGTTGAGGCGGACATGATTCACCTGATTCCAAAGATGATTCATCACTTGGATGAGCCGTCCGATCCTTTTGCCGCCGGGGTATACCTTGTGTCGGGTGTGGCTGCGGACCATGTGAAAGTGGTGTTGGGCGGCGATGGCGGAGACGAAAACTTCGCGGGCTATGACCGCTATGCGGGCAATCATCTGGTGGATTTCTATTGTCTGATGCCGGAGTCGATCCGGCGTTCGGTGATG
>JAQVLM010000323.1 GCA_028704125.1 Opitutales bacterium | reverse complement strand
CGACGGGAATTGTGTTTTCCATCCTGCTTCTTGCCTGCCTCTATGGACCCTTGCTGGCGAGCGCCTTTCGCAAAGGATCATCCAAAACACCCAGCCCCTCTCCGTCGCAGCCCATTCAATGGGAGAATCAGGTCGAAGGGATGTCCTGCAAAAACTGCGCCCGTAAGGTCCGTGAGACGCTCGAATCCAATGCCGGATGGGCTTCGGTGGAAATCGATGTGAAATCCGGGCGCGTCTGCGGAACCACTCCCGGCACCCCCGATGAGGAACAAATCCGGGCACTGATTGAAAAAGCAGGATTCAGGCTCGCAGGATCAAGGAGAGTGCGTTAAGCGATCATCCGCATAAAACATCCGATTTTCCTACTCAAGCACCATGCACAAGCTCAAAACAATCACGCTTAACCCCGCTGAAATCGCCCGGATCCGGGCCGGGCACCCGTGGGTCTACTCCAAGTCGATCGCAAGCGGGGACGCCGGCATCGAAGCCGGGGATCAGGTGCGGGTCGTGGGGCCCAGACATGACGTGATCGGTGTCGGATTTTACCATCCCGATTCCAAGATCCGCATACGGATTGTGCGCAGGGAAGATGCCCCAATTGATTCGGACTGGCTCGCATGGCGCATCCAGAAGGCAATCGACTACAGGCAACTTTGCTACCCCGGACGCAACGTCATCCGCCTCGTCAACTCCGAAAGCGATGGACTGAGCGGTCTTATCATCGACCGTTACGATGATGCGGTTCTTTTCCAGATATCGTCTCTCGGTATGGAACGGATGAAGGACTCGATTATTCAGGCGATCCGATCCGTGATCGCACCATCCATCCTCATCGAGCGCAACGACGTATCCAACCGCCGTTTCGAAGGGCTGCCCGAAATCCGCCACATCCATGAGTCCTCCCTCAGCGAGGAGGCCCTCACCCAATTCACGGTGAAGCTCGCAGGCCTCACCTACCACCTGGACCTCATGAACGGGAACAAAACCGGACTCTACCTCGACCAGATCGAGAACCATGAGCTGTCGAAACCCATCATTGCGGCCCACCCGGAAGCCCGTGTGCTGGACTGTTTTTCCTACATCGGAGGCTTCAGCCTCACCGCAGCCGCCTGCGAAAACACCCGCTCCGTAATCGGACTCGACCAAAGTGCCGATGCCGTCAGGCTCGCCGCTCTCAATGCCACAACCAATGGAGTGGACTCCCGTTGCCAGTTCATCCAAACCAACGTGTTTGACTGGCTCCGCAACGCGTCATCCGGCCAACCGGACGTGGCGCAGGACCCCTTCGACGTTATCATTCTGGACCCGCCGTCTTTCACAAAAAACCGGCATACCGTGGATGCTGCGATACGCGGATACAAGGAGCTCCACGTCCGCGCACTCAAACTGCTCAAACCCGGCGGACACCTCCTGACCTACAGTTGCTCCCATCACATTTCTGCCGACTTGCTCCGGTCGATCGCGTTTGAAGCATCCCTCGACACCCATCGCGAGCTGATCGAATCCCACGCATTTTACCAAGCCAAAGACCATCCCGTGGTTCCATGTGTTCCCGAGACGTTCTACCTCAAAGGCTTCGCCTATTTCACCAATAACTGACTCCCGCATCACATACCATGTCCAATCCCTATCGATTCAAGACCATCAACGGATGGAACACCCTTTTCATTCCAAAGCCGGGAGCACAGACTTTCAACATCCGCGCAGTGGTAAACGCAGGCAGCACCCGTGAAACCACCCCGGAACAGTTCGGAGTAGCCCACTTCCTCGAGCACATGTTCTTCAAGGGAACGGAAACACGCGACTACACGGAGATCAACCGGAAGTTCGCCGAACTGGGTGACGTCAACGCCTACACCTCCCGGGAACGCACCGTATTCCACCTCACCAGCCTTCCCCGCAAGGATAAGGAAGCGGCCGAGATCTTTTTCGATCTTTTCTTCAGAGCCCGGATGCCGGATGAGGAAATCGAGAAGGAAAGAAGTGTCATCACCGAGGAACTCCAGACCTCCGAAGACAACCCGATCTCATGGGCAATGAAGCGCATTGGTTGGGATACATGGGGGCAAGCAGCCCATCCGGTCATCGGAACACCTGAATCCGTATCCCAACTCGGAATTGAGGATATGTGGGCTTTTCGCAAGCGCTGGTATACCCCCGAAAACACCCTTTTCGCGATCACCGGTGACCTACCGGAATCCCGCGTCGATGAACTCTTCTCATCATCGATCGTTCCTGCCGCGCCACAAGCAGCCGGGCCCACGACCGTCGAACCGGTTTGCGAGTTCAAAACCGAGCATTTCCAAATCGACAACCCGAAGTCCAAGCAATCCCTCTTGCTCATGATCTTCCCGTCGGTTTCCGACCTTGAGATGCGCGCCCTCCGCTTCGGCCCCGATCTCGCAACCAACCTCATCGGAGGAGGCATGCACTCGGTTCTTTTCGAACACATCCGCGAAAACCTCGGCCTGTGCTACTCCATCTGGATGCAATACCAGACCTTCTGCGGATCGGGCTATCACAGCATTTTCACGCTATTGGACCGATCCAATGTCAAAACCGCATACGACGCCTCCCTTGCCGCCATCGAAACCCTGACCCGTTCGATCCCGGATGACCTACTCGAGATCTCAAGGTCAAACCTCCTCTTCGACTACTCCCGCTCCCTCGAAACCGCATCCGGCACCGCTCACATCGCCGACTCCTATTTCGACATGAACCGCCAACTGGTTCCCTTCCAGGAGTATCAGGATGGCATACAGTCCATCACCAAAGAGGAGATCCGGGACTTCATCGGCCGCTACCTCTTCAAGCCAAAAGTAGCGGTCATGAACGCGGACCTACCCTTCAATTGATCCAGGACGATCCATATCAGAAACCCGCATTTCCCATCCTCCCATGGTCCGCAACACACATGGGAGATGCTTGGGCACACTTTCGCATGCTCCGCCGAACAAGCCATCCGGCAATATCCCGCTTCCTGTCTCCAGTGCAGTCCCCGCTAGCGAAAAAGTGAGGTGTCCACACCCAGCCGCCTCTTTTCCATACCCCCAAACCTATCCTACCTTCGAAAAGCACTCAGGGATAGAATATGTCCACACACAATCCTCGACCCGAGAACGATCCTTTTCGAATCGTTTGTCTGGAGCCGAAATAGCCGCACACCTGACTTTCGGGAAGTGAGTCCAAGTCCTGCTTAGGTCACTGCTTTGACTTTAGGGATGAGTCGGTGTCTTTCGGGATGGGTTTCTTGTTCCCCCATTCCACCCCGAGTTCGTTCAGCAGACGGATATGCTCGCTCAGCAGCAAGCCTTTCCGCCCTCTGAGCTTTTGCTGACGCAGATACTCCGATGTTTCAGCATACTGGGGCTCATACTTCGTAAAACGCAGGTATCCTTTCACCCTTTTGTAGGCTGCGAGCTTCTCGTATTGAGCCATCCAAGCCGGGTTGGGCTGCTCGGAAACAGCAAACACAAATCCGGCTTCATGGCCCGGTTACTTCTGCAATCCCTCGACCCAATTGGACAAATCCGTTATGCTCTTCGAAACATGTTGCAAACTACAGATGCAGATCTGGCGCATTCTATCATAAGGGACTCAAAAGTATCAGTAACCTTTTTAACCCTCCCGCTGACAGAATTCTTCCCCGGTGCGGCTTGCTCCAGTAGAGATCCCAAGCGTCTTTCCGCTTTCCCATCTCCAACGCTTGAACAATAGCACCAGCGGATCGTTGCCGAAGCCAATCCATAACATCAGGATGACTGGTATCCACATCCTTCTGAGCGGCAACATAACAGTAGGCGCTATAGGCGGCATTGTTCACCCCACCTCTGGCAATGGAGGAATCCGATAATCGGTAAACAGTCGTGGGCTTGTTCAAAAAATAGAAAGAACCGGATCTCAACTTAGCCAGTTCGACTCCAAACACAAAATCGACAGCATCCCGATATTCTGTTCCAAGTTTGGCGTAGTTGATGCGCTTGGCAGAATCTGTGTGAACAAGCCACCCATCATTGGGAAACTGCTGGATAACCGCAGCAAGAATAGCATCAGACTGCAACCCTGCATCAGTCTCCTTTCGATGATATGACCTATTCAATGCGTCGGAAGCCTTCGAATCAATCTCACCTTCCGCAGTCGAAATCAATTGCTGACCATATACTGCAACGACGGAAGGGTATGCCTCAAAGCATTGGCTCATATCTGCCAATGCTTCAGGCATCAACCAATCATCATCGTGCAGAAGACAGACCTTCCCAGCGCGTGCCTTTTCAATCAAAAAGCCCACATTGCCCGCTTGTCCCAAGTGAGGTTTGTTGTGGAAGTAGCGGACAGTCAAACCACTTCTTTCTGCGAATGCCTCGGCAACGGCCTTTCCCGAAGCCTCTGGATCATCATCACCCACCAACACTTCAGTCGGAATCATTGTCTGTCTACCGATACTCTCAAGCGCATCGTTCAGCATC
>JAQVLM010000011.1 GCA_028704125.1 Opitutales bacterium | reverse complement strand
CTGCTCATCCTCACCTTCACCGAAGCGGCTACGACCGAACTTAAGGAGCGCATACGCGCAGAGCTCCTTGCGCGGAAAGAACGGTTCAGCAAAGAAGCCGGGGTAGGCTGGGCTGCGACATGTCAAAGCCGCACTGGCGGAGTTTGATCAAGTCTCCATCCATACCATTCACGGGTTCTGCAACCGCATCCTCAAAGAGTATCCCTACGAATGCGGAGTGCCACCCCAATACGAAATCCGGAACGACGATGAAGAAAGCCGGAAAGCCGCCCAACTCCAGCTCTTCCGTATCATTCAGCAAGGTTTCGCTTCGATTCCGCTGATGCCCCTCTTGATTCCCCGGAAGAAAGCTTTCTTCGACTCGATTGAATCTGCGATTCAGCATATCCAGGCGGAGGCTGGCCATTCCCTGCCGGACGCCCCGGCACTACTGAAGGAGCTCAACTCGGCGGATCAACGTATCCGCGATGCGATGCGGATTTGGAAACAAGATGCTCCGATGCTCCGCAGCGTTTTCCTCGACAAGTCGCGATGCCCGGTCAATCAACGGTCGTATCGCATCCCCACCACCGAAAACGCCTTCGACTGTTTCGACGCCTGGGCATCCGACCGTTTCAAGCCATTCGAAAAAAACAAAGACGCACTGGACCATTTCTCCAGAAGCAAGCTGGAGAAGAATCTCAGGAAAGGTGCATCATTGCCGGATTCCGGATTCTTCGACGCATGTGAGTCCTGCCTTTCCCTTTCCTCATCCATCAGGCGAACCGTTGCCGGCTTCCGCGCACATTTGGAGCAAGCCCGGCTCACCCGCCAAATTCATGAGCACGGGCAACTCCGTTACGACGACCTCCAGAGGCTGCTCCACAAGGCGCTGCAGGACCCGTCAAATCCACTGATACCGATCCTGCGCAAGCGCTATCAGGCCGCGTTCATCGATGAGTTCCAAGACACTGACCCGACCCAATTCGGGATCCTTTCAAGTATCTTCCAACCAGACAACCCGCATCCCGATACGGGTAAAAATGGCCATCCGATTGTCCTGATCGGGGATCCCAAGCAAGCGATTTACGGATTCCGAGGAGGCGATATCTTCACCTATCAATCCGCGTCTCAACAAGCCGTAAGGGTCCTCTCGCTTGACACCAATTGGAGATCGTCACCGGCCATTAATGAATCGGTCAACCGGTTGATCGGATCCTCTCCGCTCCCGTTTGGATTCGACTGGATCAAAGGGCATCCGATCCAAACCGCTCCCCAAAACCAGCATCTTGGCCTTCGCTTTCCTTCCAACCCGGAGATGGAAGGCGGGCTTCATCTGAAAATCCTGGATCCCGGGACATCATCCGATAAATCGGGGGCGCTCAAGGAATGTGCACGGGAGATTCGGGATTTGCTGAACATTGGCCCCATCCTTTGCCCTGGCGCCGATGGCCCCAAAACCGGACGTGTGATCACGGCATCCGATATCGCGGTCCTGCTGCCGTTCAACCACGATGTCGCCGTTCTCAAGGGCCTCCTCGACAAGATGGGCGTGCCCTCAATGATCCATGGAGGTGCCAGCGTTTTCGAATCAGGGGAAGCCTCGGATTGGCTCGCCGTTCTGACCTCTATTCACCGCAGTCCGTCCAGCCGCTGGATCAGGGGCGCATTGGGCAGCCGGCTCTTTGGATACAACGGCACATCGCTTCAGGAACTCGACGAACATCCGGAGAAATGGGACCCTGTTGTCGTGGGTTTTGAGCAGGCGCGTTCACTCTGGACCAATGGAAATCTGCCGGACGCTCTCAGCATGATGAGCCGTCGCTTCGAATGGAAACAGCGTCTCGTCCACGGGGATCAACCCGAGCGCCGTCTGACCAACCATTTGCACCTGCTCGATCTCATTCTCCAATACCATGAAACCATGCATCCGACACCGGATGCGCTCATCCGGTGGTTTGAGGACCGAATGGCCAATCCGGATCCCCGATCGGACGAGGAAATTCTCCGGCTCGAAAAACAGGAAGATGCCATACGGCTGCTGACCATGCACAAGGCAAAGGGACTCGAGTTCCCGGTGGTTTTCATTCCGATACAGCCTGCCGAACAGAAGAAAAAGAGATCGAACAAATATCCATTCATCTGGCACGATGACAAAGGCTCCCGAAGCGTTGTCGTCTTCAGCGAAGACACGAGCGAAGAGGCGGAAGCCGCATACTACCGTGAAACCATTTCCGAAAAGGCCCGAACCCAGTATGTCGCCATCACACGGGCCAAAGTGCTTTGCAGAGCCTATCTCTCCACCGACGGGAAATCCGGTTCAATCCTGGAGAGCTGGATCATGGGGCAACCGCCAGATTGGGAAAACGCCGATTCCGACTCAACGAACCCGGAGACACGGCTCCGCGCACGTATCAGCGAGCTTCACTGCGAAACCCATGGAGCGATACGGGAATTGGAATCGTGGGGACATGCGTCCGCTGAGCAGACCCTCATGCCCTTTGCTGCCGATCCGGCTCAGCAAAACGGAACACTATCCTATCTTGAGCCGCGCGAAGCTCCGTGCGTTCCCGCTCCCCGTTCCTTCCGCAGCTTTTCCGGTATGCTCCGCGGAGTGGATCACGCAACCGATCACGACGGCTTGGTGGATCCACTGTTGATTCAGGATACGGACTCTACCGAAGCCACTCCTTCGGGCAGACCGAGCCTGCACACCTTCGACAAGGGAACCTCCGTTGGAAACCTGTTCCATGCGATCCTCGAACGCGCGGATTTCTCGGATTCCACACAATGGCCCCACCTGATCCGTGAGCACCTCGAGACCTTTGGATTCGATCCGTCCATCTGGCAGTCATCTTTCGAGGAATTACTCAATGCCATTGCCAGTTCCTCACTGGGGGGAATGGTGCCGCCGGGCACTCTGTCCGGCAGAAACCCGGCATCCTTGTTCAGGGAGCACGAGTTCACCTTTCCGCTGAACTTCGATCCGGAAGCCATCCGCGAGATCGAAAGCCGGATGAGAACGTCCTTGCCGGGGATTCTGCCCGGAATCCCGCCTTACCAGATCCCCTTCGCACCGGAAACCTCCCCCACCGGGCACTCCTGCATGCGCGGCTTCATTGACCTGTGGTTTGAACATGAGCAGCGCATCTATCTCGTGGATTGGAAAAGCAACTGGCTCGGCAGCCAATCGGACGACTACCATCCGGATGCGATACTCAACGCGATGAACACCCACCACTACCACCTCCAGTATCTGGTCTACATTTGCGCGCTTAACCGACTGCTCCGCGCAGTGCATCCAGGCTACGACTACAGCGCTGATTTTGGAGGCGTGGCCTATGTGTTCCTGCGGGGACTCAATCCGCGGCGACCGGGAGCCTCCGTTTTTCAAACCAAACCGGACCCGGAACTGGTTCAATCATGCGAAAGGTGGTTATCATGGTGAATCCGGATTCAATCCCACCGGCTTTCGAGATCCGATCGCTGCGTGATGCCGACGGGTCACCGGTCTTCTCGCCTCTGGATATCGAAATCGCGGAATGGATCCGGTCCGATTTCGGATCCGCCGGGTCACCTTGGAACGACCTCCTTGGTCTTGCAGCCGCGTGCATCAATAAAGCGGTGCGCGATGGCCACACCTGCCTGGATATTTCGCAGCCTCCCGCATTCCTGCAAAACCTCGCCGGAATCACATGGCCCGACGCCGGAACATGGGCGGAAGCGCTCAAGCCATTCCTGACAGATCCGGATCAACCGGAACCGCTTCCCATCGTCTATGAACCACCCCACCACGCCTTTCTTCAGACCTTCTGGAAGGCGGAAAATGATCTCGTGAATCGATTCAAGGGAGAGGGCACCCTTCCGTTTCAACCTCAGGAACCCAACATCCCGGATTGGATCACTGCCATACCATCGCAAGGGCAAAGGGACGCCATTCAGGCCCCCTTCTCCCACCCCATCGTCATCCTCAACGGCGGTCCCGGAACCGGCAAAACGTGGACGATTCTGCGATCCATCCGGGCTATACTGGAAAGGGATCCGGACGCTGTGATCCGCATTGCGGCCCCCACCGGAAAGGCAGTTGCACGGGTCACCGAGTCCATCCGGAACGGTCTACCGTCGCTTCAGGTTGATCCGGCATTGATGGAACGCATCCCGACGGAGGCGTCCACGATCCATCGTCTGGTCCACGAACTGGAGGCAACGGAACCCGATCGAAACTGGATACCGGGTCTTCCGTCCCGGATCGACTGGCTCATCCTCGACGAGGCTTCCATGATTGACCTCAAACTGATCCATCACCTGCTCAGCCTGCTCCCGCCTCATTGTAAGCTCATGCTCGTGGGAGATGTACATCAGCTCTCATCCGTGCAACCCGGAGCAGTCTTCGCCGACATCCATGCGGCCGTTTCCCTGACACCTGCATCCTATGGCCGCCCGGTATCGATCACGCTCAGAGACACCTTCCGGTATGCGTCGGATTCACCGCTTCATCAGCTTTGCGAAGCGATTCGAAGTGGTGATGTGCAAGGGATTCTCGACACGCTGGAAAAGCCGAACCCTTCCATCCAGTGGATCCCGCCATCCGCTCCGGGTTCCAAATGCAGTTCGGCATTGGATACCTGGATGGAAGAGCACATCCTCCCGTATGCTCTGGCCCATACTCCGGATGAAGCCATTCGCCGGTTGGATCACGCGCTCTGCATCGCAGCGACCCACGAAGGACCCTTTGGCGTGCGCAACCTGAACGCCCGTATTTCCAGAAAGATCCGGGAAACCGCATCCGCCGGAATAGCGTGGGAACCCGTGATGATTACCCGAAACACACCCGATATGTCGCTCTACAACGGCGACATGGGCGTGCGTCGCTTGCAATTGCCCTTCTCATTTGAACCCAACGCAAATTGTTGGTTTCCCGCATATCCCAACGGACTGAGAGCGATCCCTTCAAGCCGCATCCCGGATACCATCTCCGCCCACGCCATCACCATCCACAAGAGTCAGGGAAGTGAAGCCGATCACGTTTGCGTGCTGCTGCCCGACGCCCCATCGCCGCTGCTTACCCGTGAGCTTCTTTACACCGCAGCCAGCCGCGCAAAGAAAACCCTTATGCTGATTGCCACTCCGGAGGCACTCCAATCCGCAAGTCTCAATCCGACAAGCCGGCATACCCGACTCTTCGATCGCCTTCAAAAAGCCCTGAATTAGGCCCTCAGGTTGACACAACCAGTCACCCAAAGCGAATAGCCCATCGCAGCAGGACATGAGAGCCTGTCAAACTTGCAGAACAGATCCATACAGCCTCACGGGAACGCAGAAGCATCTGGACATGGACGCAGCGCAGCATTCCAAAAAGCAGCTCGTTCTGAGTCCAATGTTGATTCTTGATGAATCACAGCGAGTGCCTCGTGAGCCAAAGGATGAGAGTCTGCTATCATCGCCAAATTACGAATGGATTCCGTGATTTTTCCTAATTTGTAGAGGTACATCGCCCGAGCAAACTCAATAGCGGGAGAATGCCGTTGTGTTGCATCGATCCGCTCCAGATCTAACCTCAACACTTCACAAGGCGGATTCTCATCTTGCTTGAAGAACCACGAGTTGAAACGGGAAACAATCCTTAGACTCTGCATGTCACTTCTCCACGGCATTGTTTTCAGAGCCAAATCCGCCCAATAAAGGGCCGCATCATCGTCACCCGAAAGGTGACAGGCCCGGGCCAATAGGCAATAGTCGGCATCTCTGGAGTCCTCGCCTCTGATCCCACCAAAAGGGCCAAAGACCACAATCGACAACGCAAACAAGAACACCGGAAGTTTCCAATCCATTCGCTTGTCTAATCGAAACCCCTTCAACGGAATCGCTACCCACGACGACAAAACAGCCAGGACGGGAATCAAAGGTACCCGATAGCGATTTGCGGTGAATGTCGCAAGAATGACACCGGAATAAAGCATCAAAACCATTAACAAGAACCAAAGGCTTTCATCCTTACGGCGCACCAGAATCCAAATCCCGCCGACACCCAGAACCGTTATCAAGCCCCATCCGATCGGATTCCACGAGAGCCAAGGTGATCGGTTTTTGTGAAAGGAATAAGTCTTGTTATCGAATTGCTCATGGTCATGGATCAAACTCTGGAATTTTTTAGTCATTAGAAGAATCCACCCAAAAGGATCATCCCAAACACCCCGAACAGCCTCTCGTACGAAATAACGATTCATTTCATCCTCACTGAAGGGCTCCGTTTCTCCGCTGATTGCTGCAAATATCAATTCTGATTCCACAATCATCGGATTCTCCCACGCCTGAAGTCCCTCTAACTCCAAGCCTTGAGTGTAAAACCGACCATTGGACTCGGGACCATTTCCCCACCAAACAGAAAAACCACTCCCCCGCTGCTGAAAGTAGACTTCGTCAGCCCACTTCCAATTAGCCCAACCGTTGAACGCATAAGAGCCTAACACACCTACTCCCGCCAAAAAACAGTGGAATAAACTACATCCCCATGAGCATTCCCTTCTGTGATACACTCGACTCGTGATCAAAGCATACAAAGGCCAAACCCATCCGAGGAACAAAAACATTGGTCGTAAAGCAACCCCAAAACCTAGAACAAGCCCGCTAAGAAACCAGCTCTTTCCATCGAAGCGATTCATTTTAGCCGCATTCAAGTAAATCCAGAGGAACACGGCCATGCAGCAACCAGCCATAGAAATATCCAGTGGATCCCCAGCAAAAAACAACACCACCGGATTAAATCCAACGAGAACAACGCCCAAGAACAAAGAACGGTGATTATTCCACAAAAGGAAGGAAGATAGACCAACCATCCATGCAGTTGTAATAACAGATGCAAAATTCAGGAAACGCGCCCAAGAAACAGTCGAAATCCCGGTGATTTCCTCTAGACCAACCATCCATGAAAGCAAAAGAGAATACATCGGAGATCTTTGAAATATTCCCCCATCGTAAGTGCCAGACCAGATCAACCGGGCAGTCTCAAGGTTCTGGGATCCGTCAAGGGCGGGATGCAATCCCAATGGAGTGTTTCCGTACCACACCATGTATCCCAGTCCATAGGCAAAACAAACAATTAACACCAGTAATCCGCTGCGAAAATGAGTTCTTTGATCACTCTCATCCGCCTGAGAAAATAACAGGGTAGTCAGAAATTTCATTAATCGAAAATATACATTACATTCTAGTTATGGCACCATCCAAAAAGAAAATCAAAACACAATGTAACTTGAAGACTCTCCACGAACCATACCATCCAAGGATACCACATTCTCACTCGGCAGCCCTATCCGAAGCCTCAGGAACTTGAACAGTATCGGCGGAAGGAACTGGCATCTTCAAACCCTTAATCACTCCAATACGAAACTCTTGATCAAACATGTACTTCTTCCGATAAACCGGATCCATTATTATAAAACCAGAACACTCTTTACTATTCTCAAACCCGTCCTCACCACCCATAAAAGCATCGATTGTTTGTCCACCAAAAGGACTACTGCTGTCCAGGCGGGAAAAAAGCACCCTTGAATAGATTCCCGTTCCAATTTGCCTATTCACAAGCTGCCGATTAATCTGTTCGCTGTTCACCAATGACTCGCTATAGAAACCAAAAAGCGCGGCTCCTAACGTCGCGGATGTCATGACAAACGTATCATCATTATTCCAATCCACCAAGACCTCATCAAAAACCTTATTATAAGTATATGAGCCCAAAAAGCGGGGCCGAATCATTTCCCGACCAGACACACACGAGGCCCAAGCGACAATGTACAGCATTGGCAAAGCGGGAATCCACCATGGAGGACGTTTACTATTCGTGACGATTGACCAAGACCACGGAAGAAGAAGAACCAACAATAAATGCAGAGGTAAAGAGAAACGACTTGTCGTTGGATCCCGCCAGTCACCCCAAAACATACTCAATGCCATGCAGGTATTAGCCAAAACAACAGCACCAAACATTACCAAAAAAAACAGTAGACCCAAACCGACACGATCCCGATTCTCCCGGAAAATCATTGAGTATACGCCGAACCCTAATAAAAGGCAGGCTAAAAGAGCAAACACCGAAACAAAAATAGATCCGGAATAAATACCGGAAATATCAAACAAAAATCGAAAAGCACCCTCAAAATTCTTCAAAAAATAGTCCAATCCAAAAAAGGAATCCTTAGTTGTTTGAAAATGATCCTCACTAGAATAGAACACCCGATTACTCAATAACGGAAAAAGGAGAAACAAAGGGCTCAACGAAGCAAAAGGAGTTATTGCCACAGAACGATCCCGAAGTCCTTTGTATAAAAATACACCTACCGGAACAACCGAATACAATATCGATTCATATCGACAGTTTGCAAGAATCAAAACAGACACCAAAAACAAATCAAGATATCGAGTTCCATCGGAAAACAAATACTTCACTCCAAAATAACACACGACCAAAATCCAACACAAATTCATTATCTCATATCCAGCTGATGTACTGCTCATTGCCACAAGCGGTAATCCAGCCACGGAAAGCTGCGAAAAAAGCCCCCAAATCTTACCGGAAACGGAGGACACAAACCTATACAACAACAAAAACAAAACAAAAGTCAAAATGGAATTCAGAAGGAACACGTTATAGGGAGAATACCCCAAAATATCATGCACAACAGAAAGAGCAAATGGAAAAAACACCGGACGCTTATCTACCTTGGAAACAATTGGCTCAACAACTGCGTTTGCACGAGGTTCATAGCTACTTGATGCAGCCTTATTCCGAGCAGACATGCTTAAGGAAATGTTACTGATAACATACTCATCAAACAGGATCCGATACTCAAATTTATGGTGAGCCATAAAATACAGCGAACACAATACTGACACGACAATCGGCAACCACTCCTTGCAAACGATCTTAACCAGTGAATAAACCGATGGTATCTCATAGAGTAAAAACCACAAAAAAAACATTAATAGGGAAAGCATACCCCAATAGCCGAAATGTTTCACGGCCTGAACGGAGTCATTTTCAGAAAACACCACAAAAGGGAGCAATACTGCAACCAACGCTGAGGCCAATCCGACGGTAATATGCACCTTTTGACTCTTATCGATATTCAAAATCATCGTTATTATCCTAAAATATCATTGATTTGCAGCTTTTGCGGGCCGATTCAACAAATCTGAAATATACACAAGACCATCCATTCTAGGGGATCCAGCAGCAGGAAAAGGAAGTGGCAGATTCTCTGGTAGAGTCTCGTTGCCCGGAACGGAATCGGATACTCCCACTAGACGGCTCAATCGAAATGATAATACGTCGTTAATTGCCCACTCAGAAATGATTTCGAGTAGGAACCGGGGCGATACCGTGTCCTTTTCGTCTAGGAAACCGTTTTCAGCAACCCACTCTCCAACGTAAACATGCTGATAGCATTCCAGATCCATCATCAATTGAATCCGCTCCGGAATAAGATTAGCATAATCAATCGGCATAGCCGACAATTTCCTTACAATTGCACCACAGGAACCCGGCCCAATATATAGTGCGTTTTCCAGTGAAGGCTCCGATCTGAAGAATCTGTCAATCAAGCGCATTCCGACACTCTCAGGATCCTTGATTCTAGACGGAGATCCCCATGCGTTCCATGTACCATTTGAAACTATCGCAAAAACGACAGGTAGCAGATAGACACTTTTACCAATGTATAATATTCCGAATCCAAAACGCATCACGTAAGGAATAATCAAAACAGCCATAAGATAAAAATACAGCGACTCAAATGAATACCTTGGATCCGTCCATCCCCCTTTTGAAACAAACAACACGATAAAAAAACATGCTGCTATAATCAGCAAAAACAGCTTTGGGTCACGGCTTTCCTTGGCTGGCATAAAATCTCTTGTCTTTAGAATATGGACAAACAAAAGAACAACACTCACCAGTCCTATAACTGATAATATCGGTGAATTTGCGTAAGACCGGGTCGTATCAAAGAGAAAGACAACGCCATCACTGATACGCGATATTGCAAACAATAAATCACCAGTTAGTACCGGACGATCCGTCCAATCTGACGAAAGCACCGGATAAATCCAACAAACAGACAACAAACAGAACAACCATAACCGGGACGGCGCAATGACTCCAAAAAGTCCGATGAACAAAAACAAAACGAGACTTAAAAAAGATCCAAAAGGGGAGGAGCAAGACAGAAGAAACCCCACGGTAATCAACAATACACAATTGCGAATACAGGGATGATCCAGAAACACCCTAATCTGAAACAATAATCCTAACAACAACAAGATCACAAGGACCTCTCCGCCGCCACCGGTTACCACTTCATGCAACACAGGTACACCTACAAACAGAAGGACCGAGATGATTCCGAAAGATGAACCGATCCAGTGTGTGACCAATGCATACATAATAACGCAGGACAAGAATCCCAGGACGCCGTTTAACACAAAAGCATTACCGGGACGATATCCAGTCAAACCATGAACCATCGAAAGAAGCCACGGATAGAACGGAGAAACCTCACTTATTCTTGCTTTGACGCTCGTAGACCCACTAACGCTTGTATGACCTGCATCAACAATTGCGTAGGTCCGGTATAGGTGCATGCTTCGGGCAGTGGAGGCAATATTGTACTCATGCGGTAACAACTTGAACTCATGAGGTTCATGAACCAGCAGATACACCGAGGAAAGAATGGCTACGACTATTCCAACCCGATGGGATATGATTATATTAATCAGTCTATGGCGATTCAGCCATCCTGACCATACCAGAATGGCTCCAAACAAAATAGTTGCTACAAACAGTACCCAAAAGGATGATCTGAGCATCCAGATATCGAACTGAGGAATATCAAACAATCCAATTCCGGCTGCGATCGGAAACAACAAGCATAAAAAACATACTGTCAAACGGCAGACTGTCCTGGCTTTATCCATGCCATTTCAAAGTGCCTTGTCGTTATCATCTCCGCAATACCAAACGATAGAAGGACCTCTATTTCTGCCCAATCCAATCCCAAGATTAGAGGTCGGTCTCTTTCGCCCCCACCCTGAGTTTCTCATCTCAATCGGAATCCTTCAGACTCCCCGGAATTGCCTTAGAAGCATCAGCGGGTTCCATACCGCCCGAACCCCTGTAGAAAGGGATTGAGGGCACGTTCATGGGCGACCGTGGTGCGGGGACCGTGCCCCGGATAGATCACAAAGGAGTCGTCAAGGGTGAGGATTTGAGTCCGGATCGAACGCATCAGGGTCTCGTGGTCACAACCCGGAAGATCGGTCCGGCCCACGCTGCCGGCAAAAACCACGTCACCCGAGATTACGAAACCTCCATTGCGGAACACGTAGGCCACGCTGCCCTGACTGTGTCCCGGCACATGCCGCACTTCCACTTCGTGTCCAAGAATCGTGAGAACAGATCCTTCCTCTGCAAAATGGTCGATCTTCCCGGGATGCAGCTGAATACCCGGTATCATGTAGTCCATCATGCTTTCAGGATGCTGGATCAGGAATGAGTCCGCCTCGTGTGCCCATACCGGCACGTCTTTTGCGTTGAACCGGTGCACATCAAGGATGTGATCCCAATGCCCATGCGTGAGCCAAACCCCTTCCAGTTTTGCATTGAACCGCTCCAACTGCCGGTCAACCTCATCCGACGCGCCATAGGGAGCGTCAAAAAGGGCCGCATTTCCCTCTTCCTCGTCAATGAGAAGGTAGGCGTTGGTTCCAATCGGGGGTAGTTCAAATATCCTCAGCTTCATTCAAATCCATTCTTCACAGCTTCGCTGCATGGCCATTTCGCGACTGGTAAGCCCACCGGTAAATGTCCTCGTATTGTTTGGCGGGCGCGGCCCAGGAAAAATCACGGCGCATGCCGTTCTGCCTGAGGCGCGCAAAATGAGCCGGACGGTCATAGTAGGTAGCGCAGGCCCATCCGATCGTGTAATACAAAGCATCTGGATTGAGGTGTTCAAACCGGAACCCGGTTCCCTCACCCGTCGCCTCATCGTATTGATCGACCGTATCCACCAATCCTCCGGTGGAACGGACCAGCGGGACCGTGCCGTAACGCATGCCATACAACTGGCTCAAGCCGCAGGGCTCGAAGCGGCTCGGCATGACAATGCAATCCCCTCCTCCGTAAAGCAAATGGGCCAAACGATCGTTATAGCCAATGTGCGTCGCAAATCGTCCGGGGAATCGACGGGCCAATTCGGAGAAACCATATTCCAACGCGGGCTCACCGGTTCCGATCACCGCAAACTGGACATGCATTGCTTCCAGCACCTTCGGAGCCGCATGCATCAGGACATCCAGGCCCTTTTGCTCAAACAGTCTGGAAATTACCACAAAAAGCGGTCTATCCGGATCCTCCTCAAGCCCCATCTCCTTTTGTAGCAGGGCCTTGCATGCAGCCTTCCCCTCCATCCGGTCAGCCGAAAATGGCACCGGAAGGTTGGGATCGGTGGCAGGATCCCACGCCACGGTATCCACCCCATTGACCACCCCGATCAGGTCCGATGCCTTGAACCGAAGCGTGCTCTGAAGCCCGAATCCCTGCTCCGGAGTCTGGATCTCGCGGGCATAGTTCGGGCTGACCGTGGTTACTTTCTGACTGTGATAGATCCCGCCCTTCAGGTAGTTCACGCGGCCATAGCATTCCAAACCGTCCGCCCGGAAAAGCGAACGGGGCAAGCCGCTGAACTCCAGAATGTCGGATGTGTAGATCCCTTGAAACTGAAGGTTGTGAATCGTGAGAACGGCGGCCGCGCGGCCCAGCGGATTATTGAGCTCGCGTGAGTTCAAATGGACCGGCACCAATCCGGTCGTCCAATCGTGGCAATGAATGATATCGGGAATCCAATCCAGATAATTGCAGAGATCCAGGCTCGCCCGGCTGAAAAACGCGAATCGATAGCCCTCCCGCTCGTAGTCCTGATAGCCGCTTGCATATACAGTTGGAACATCAAAATACTCGTTGTACTCGATGCAGTAAACAGGCGAAACTCCATCCGGCAGACGCGTTTCCCAGACCTTTGCAAAACGGATATCCCGCCCCATGTAGACATTCAGGGGGCGCTCATGGGCCATCCAATCCGGCTTCGGCTTCATGAAGCCGAACTTCGGACACACCACGCGGACATCGTGCCCCATCCGGGTAAGCTCCAACGGGAGCGCTCCCGCTACATCCGCCAACCCACCGACCTTGCTCAGGGGTACAACCTCAGGTGCGACCATCAATACCTTCATGCTCAACTCAATGTGGAAAATTCACGCCAGCTTGCACGGATGAGGGATGATCCCACTGCCGGCCTTTTCCAAGTCCCTCAAAAGGCGGCGACTGTCAACGAAATTCAATTTATGGGACCTTGATATTGACGTATCCTTCATAATCGATTCGACTCCTTCTCTAAACCTAATGAATTCGAGTATGGCAGAGGAACTAATCGGGAATTGTCTGGTCGCCCAATCTGGAGGCCCAACAGCAGTCATCAACGCCAGCCTGGCCGGCGTGGTGACAGAAGCGCTCAACCATGAGTGTATCGAAGAGGTCTACGGAGGGATGAACGGAATCCTCGGGATCCTGAATGAGGAAATGATTGATCTGGCTGAGGAATCCCAGCAAAACATCCGGGGCCTGCGTTACACGCCAGCCTCCGCTTTGGGATCTTGCAGGTTCAAACTGAAGCGCACTCAGGACTTCGATCGCGTGCTTCAGGTTTTTGAAGCCCACAACATCCGCTACTTCTTCTACATTGGCGGAAATGACTCGCAGGACTCCGCCGACAAGATCTCCAAGCTCGCGCAGGAGCGCAATTACCCGCTCCGCGTCATCGGGATACCCAAAACAATCGACAACGACCTGGTTGCCACCGACCACTGCCCGGGATACGGCAGCGTCATCAAATACATCTCGACGCTCGTTCGCGAAGTATCGAAGGACAACGAAGGAA
The DNA here is from genome assembly GCA_028704125.1 of Opitutales bacterium. Taxonomy (GTDB): domain Bacteria; phylum Verrucomicrobiota; class Verrucomicrobiia; order Opitutales; family JAFGAQ01; genus JAFGAQ01. Next base: position 3,811 of record JAQVLM010000011.1, on the reverse strand, counting down.
TGGGCCAACATGACTTGGTTTATATCCTCGAAGTGATGGGCCGCAACACCGGATGGATCGCAGCGGGAGCATCCCTTGCAAAGTTCCGTGACGACCCGTCCAGCCCACCGCATCTCATCTATTTGCCCGAAGTGCCTTTTTCGCCGGAAAAGTATCTGGAGGACGTGAGCCGCGTATTGTCGAAGGAAAAGTATTGCTTCGTGGTCGTGGGTGAAGGGCTCGTCGACGAGAATCACAACTACATTTCAACCAGCAGTGCCACATCGGACGCATTCGGACACAGCCAGCTCGGTGGTATCGGCGAGTATCTCTGTTCCCTTGTTGAAGAACGCATGGGGATCAAGGCACGCGCCGCCAAGCTCGGCACCACACAGCGCTCTGCCGTCCACTGCTCCTCGCTTACCGACAACAACGAAGCGTTCATGGCTGGTCAAGCGGCCGTAAAAGCTGCGGTGGAAGGACACACGGACATGATGGTGACCCTCATCCGCGGAGAAGGCGAAACCTACAAGTGCGAAACCGGATTGGCTCCTCTGGGCGAAATCGCCAACGGAGTGAAGCTTCTGCCCAAGAACTGGATCGGCGATGACGGCGTGAGCATGAATCACAGTTTTGTTCGCTACGCACAGCCCTTGATTCAGGGAGAAGTCGAAGTCCCGTTCTCCCATGGGCTGCCCGTGTTCACCAAACTCAGGGCAAAACGCATCGAAAAGCTCCTGCCCACGCACGAACTCGGCTGATCCATCAGCGGCTATGTTTTGTTACACGGAGTGGGAACTGTCAGGTTCCCGCTCCGTTTCTATTGTACAACACCCTTCACCCCACCCCGCTGCCATCCGATACAAAGAATAGCCATGGGCCACTGGGACCCACGCCCGTGCCGTCTTCATTTCCAACTCACCTGTCAGCCTGAACCCACTGGATCAACCCTTTACCCCCAACCATGTCGCCCCTCCCGAAAACGATCACCTTCCTCATCCTTCTGATGGCGGGATTCTGTCTCGGGTTGTTTTGCGACGCCAGTCCATCCCGTGAGGCCGATGCACTCAATGCATCCACTTTTCAGGAAATATGGAACACCATTGAAACTTCATTTCCAGCCACACCCGAACAACGGAAAAAATGGCAGGCCATCCGCCAATCCTATGCATCCCGGATGGAAGGATCTTTGGATCATGCAGGATTCCGCTCCCTCGCACATGACATGATCGCCGAAATGGGATTGAGTCACTTCAATGTGCTCGAAGCCGATCCCTTGTCGGATCTGGATCGTCCACTGACCTCGGGCAACACCGGATATCTGGGATTGGAACTGACCTATGCTCACCATCATTGGTGGATCACACAGGTTCACCCCGGCAGCCCCGCACAGGAGGCGGGAATCCAGCCAGGCTTCAGAATACGGTCCGTCGACGGCATCATCCCCGACAACCGCGACATGCCGGTTGCCGCCCGATTCAGGCAGTCCCGCTGGGTATGGGGACCTTCGGGAAGCCGTATCGCCCTTGAGATCCTCGGCCGGAACGACGGGCTACACCAAAAGACCCTCGAATACCGTGAGTGGAAAGGTTTCACATCGACACCGATCGGAGTCGCAGGCGAAGTCCCGATTCTCTATCAGGAATCCGTTTTGGATGGTGCCATGGTCATCCGTTTCAGCAACTGGTATCCGGTTATCCTCCCCTCCCTGATCAAGGCCATCCGCGCCGCTTCGAACCACAAGGGACTTGTCATCGATCTCCGTTCCAACACGGGCGGAATCGGCATGATGGCCAACGGACTGGCTGGACGGATGTCGGACCGGGCGTTTTCGCTCGGGACCCTGCACATGAGGCAGGGAACCCTCAACTTCGCCGTTTTTCCGCAACCCGGGCCGTATTCGGGAAAGGTAGCGATTCTCATCGATGGATGGTCCGCCTCGACATCCGAAATTTTCGCCCAGGGAATGAAAGAAGCCGGCCGGGCCCGGGTGTTCGGATCGCGCAGCATGGGAGCCGCACTTCCCTCCTTCTTCAAAACCCTGCCCAACGGAGACACACTCCAATACGCCATCGCCACTTACCAATCCCCATCGGGCATCGCCATCGAAGGCTCCGGAGTCATCCCCGACCAACCGGTGGAAGCTCAGCCCGAAGACTTGCTACATGGCAGGGACCCCGTATTGTATGAAGCAATCGAATGGATTATCCAACCATGATCCCTTCCACCAACCGATCCATCCTCATCTCATGAAACCAAAGCCAATCACAGTCGTCGCGCTTGCCTGCGCAACCCTATCCCTGATACTCGCACCCTCCACAGCCGGTGCAAGCATTCATCCTGATGCCCGGGAAATCATCGATACCCACATTAATGCAATTGGAGGCAAAAAGCTTTTGGAGTCTTTTCAGCATCGCGTGTTGAAGGGAACCCTTTCCATGCCGGCCCAAGGAATGACCCTTTCCATGACCGCTTACATTCAGGCACCCAACCGGATGGCGGTTCACACCGATCTTCCCGGAATGGGAGTATCCCGCTCAGGATTTGACGGAGTAACCGGATGGGAACAAAACCCGATCACCGGGTTCAGGACGATCGAAGGTGACGAACTGCACCAACTCAAACGCCATTCGAACATCGCCATGGAGCTCCACTTGGAATCCCTCTACGAATCCATCGTGCGCCTCGAAGATGAGGATGGATTCAAGGTCCTCGAACTCACATCCACCAATGGCAAATCCGAACGCTGGTTCTTCGATGCGAAAACCCACCGCCTGGCCAAAACCGACATGGTCATGGATGCCGGGCCGATGGGATCAATTCCAGTTCAGGTTTTCGTCGAAGATTATCGGCCGGTGGACGGCCTGATGATCGCTTTCCGGACGGTCCTGAAAAACCCGGCCTTCGAAGCCATTACCCAATACACGTCCATCACCCATCCGGACACACTGGACCCCGCATTGTTCAAGGCTCCGGATCCATCCAAATCCGAGTGACTCCATCCGGGCTCCCAATAATTCACCGAACGGCACCCTTGCTATCGGCTATGGTCAACTTGCGCTCAATTCAAAGGCTGATTGTTCCAACCGTCCTTTGCCTCACGCTTGCCACCCCGGTCATCGCGGAATCACTGCGACCCCAAATTGTGGTGGTGATACCCGAAGGCGCCGGATTTGAAATGATGGCTTCCGCGGAAATGGCGGGATTCACCGATCCGACACCAGCATGGGGAGACTCACTTGGATGGACCCGGCTCGCGCTCACATCCTATCCAGCCGCACGAACCGATCGGGCAAGCGGTGAGGAACAGGACATCAATCTCGTCTACAATCCCGTTAGCGCATGGAGCGGAAGCCCAGCCACTCCGCCCCTTTTCATGGCTTCGACTCCCCCTTTTGAAGGGTATCAGTGGCTCGCTTCGACTGCACCGGATGCATGCTCGGCAGCTACCGCACTGAGCAGCGGCTTTGTCAGCTTCCTGCGTTCCGTCAACTGGGAAAACAAACCCCGTGGATCAGGAACCAAGGCGCGATACGGCACCACACTCCCCGATTGGGCCTCTCTTTCCGGGCTTTCGGTGGGATACATTTCCGACATGCCAATCGGCGATCCCGCCGGAGCGGCTCTGGCGGGCATCAGTAGCCACGCTGCAGAGGATCGCAGCTTTATCATCGACCAATACATCAGCTCCCCAACCCTCAGTGTACTCGTCATCGCCGGACACCCGCAGTACAATGCGATGGGACAAGCTATCCCGACCCCCAATTTCCGCTGTATCTCGCAGCAGCAGTGGAAAGATCTCCGGACCAAAGCACGCGCCAACGGATGGCAA
>JAQVLM010000322.1 GCA_028704125.1 Opitutales bacterium | reverse complement strand
GCCACAAAAGATTACCTAATCCGCGATCCACAAACAACCTATGCAATTCACTCACGGGTTGGCACACCTACTGCGTGGATTCTGAATCTCCCACTCTGGCCAAAACATCACTACTTGCGGTTTGTTTAGATCGGGAAGAGTCCAATCCAATCACAAAACAATGAAAAAACTCATACGCTCATTCGCCTTGGCACTTATAATCGCCGTGCACCCCGGAAGTATTGTCCAGGCCCAATCCGTCCGAAATGTGAAAGGGCTTTGCGTGATTGTGGACTTTGCCAACAATCGCCTCGAAAACTATCAGGGAGACCATCCATCGGACGCGGTAAAATCAGAGGCTGAGATCAAAGAGATCCTCAATACCATGGAGTCGCACTGGGCATGGATGAGCCTGAACACCCATTTCTATGAGTGGGATATCCATAGGATCACACTTGACCAGAGACTGGGGCCCAACGCTTTCGAGGGATGGTGGGAATACCGGGATGCGGTTGCCGATAAAGTAAAGCAGGTGGTGAATCCTGCGGACTACGATGCCAACCGGGACGGAATCATGGACACCGTATTCATGATCGGATCGATCAATGACGCTGAGTATTCATGGGCGGTCGGAGGCCGGAGCATCAACAACGGAATCGATTGTTTTCACGATGGCCAAGCCAGCCAATCGATTCGGGTTCGTGCGATCGGCAACTTCAACCACGAGGCCGGCCATACCCGGATCAACGGAGAGCAACCCGATGTCTACGGCGACTACGACACACTTGGATACCTCACCGTAATGTCGAACTCGTGGCCGACCCCGGCGCATGGGTTCAGTGCCTTTGAACGATGCGCCATGGGTTGGGTTTCTCCCCAGATCATCACGCGGACCCAGCGGGGAGTTGTACTGCGCCCGGCCGAGCTGCATCTCGAAGCAGTCAAGATTCCCACCCGGAATCCGGCGGAATACTGGCTCATCGAATTCCGGGACAAGCCGGATTCGGGATTTGGCAGTAGCCAGGATTATCCTGACTTCCGGGGCTTGGCGATCTATCACGTCAACACCAACCGGCAGGACGGTGGCAACTTCCAAAATCCCCCATTCTTGCGTTTGGAAAAACCGGGGAAAAACCCGGGATATGGGACTCAGCCCCGTAAGAATGATCTTTGGGCCCCGGGGAATCGTGATATGACAGGACCTTATGTAGGCCGCACGGAGTCGGATCCAAACCAGGTCTATTTCACGGTGGAGAACCTGAGCTACACCAATGATGGGATGCGGTTTGACGTCGTCATAAAGGAATCACAGGCCGCAAACAGTGCCTACACTCTCACCCCGCTCTATCGCTTTCTCCGCAAGGACAACAAGCCACTTCTTCACCGCAAGCCAGAGTGAAAGGGACGGAATCATCGCGAACCTCCCGGCTGATCTCTGGGCACTGGAAGGCGTATGCCAAAACGTTCTACAGACTCCGGATGCCGGCGCACTTCCCGTCTACCGGCTCTTCAATAGCTTTTCGGGCAGCCATTTCTACACCATGAACGAGGAGGAAGTCGACTCTGTCCTCTTCCGGCTATCGGACAGGTTCACCTTGGAGGGGCTTGCGTTTTACGCGCTGCCCGGTCCGGTTCAAGGGGCGTTGCCGGTCTACCGATTCTTTTCACTCATGACGGGTTCGCACTTTTTCACGATCAGTGAAGAGGAAAAAGACTGGATCATCGCGAACATCAAACCATCTCAGCTCGCCTATGAAGGCATCGCATGGTGGGCGTTTCCCTGATCTCCACGCTGGGAGCCCTAAACGCCCGGATCCGGTCAGCATTCGCCATCGGGGTCCCTGCCCTCGTCCACATCGTTGTAGCGGAAGTAGGTGTCCAGATCGGTCCGGTGCCCAAGGCCACACTGTTCTTTCGAGAGCTGAAGATCCGCCTGGATCTCCGGACCATCCCGCAAGCCCCTTTTCCTGAGGAAGTCCGACCAGATCAGGATGTCCTCCTCCGAAAGCAAACGGCCCTGCACAAAACACCACTGAAGAATCTCCTCATCGCTTCCACCCTGCAACGTCCGTTGAACAAGGGACTCGTAGTCCACGCGAAGAAAACGAAGGCACCTGCCGTCGAAGCCCTTTCCAAGCCACGGGGTATAGTCAGCCGGCAACGCCCCCTGAGCATGTAAACGGATCTTGTCCAGCATACGGGGGAACCAAACCATCCCGCGAGTGGATTTGCGCGCACTGCAAGGCAGCCGAAAGTCATCTTGTGAAGCCATGATACTACAGATCGGGTGTTGGAGGCACATCTTCGCGCCCATGACGCCTGTCAGCCGGATCCTGGCCATCCCGACGACTGCGCATCCGTTCCAAGCGCTCCTGGAATCGGTCACCCTTTGCGGGATGCCAGCGCGGTCTTTCTTCCAAATACTTGCGGTAGGCTTCGATCTGCTCCGCATTGAGATGCTTCTCAATTCGCGACTGGGACTCTGCGAACAGGGCATCCAACTCTACCCGTGTTTTTCGATGGATTTCTCCGAACTGGGCCGCAGTTTGGGTCATCTCACCCCGAATCGCCTCCCGCTGTTCGTCAGCAAGGCCCAAACGATAATCCATGCGATCCAGAACCCGGTCGACCATACGGACTCCACCACTCATGACGCGGATATCGCGCGGAGCCGATGGAGGCGCATCCGGAAGCTTGCACCTGAGCACCGCCATTGTTCCCACAACCCCGAGCCCGATTCCCAGAGCCAATACCCCAACTAGTATTGCAAAGACACTCCAACGCAGTTTCCGAATCATAACCACTCACTCCAATCTCCCGAATCCATAAACGCACTTACCTCATCCAGGCTACCATCATCCGAATCGCTCAACTGCCCACCCGGATACAAGACAACAGCCGCAACCAGACAAGCCGCAACGGTAGCATATAGCACGCGCAAACGCATGCCGCCAAACCACATTGCCAAGGCCTCATCCCAGGCCAATGGAAGCGCTTCGGGTTTGAGTTCGGCTTCAAGAGCCAGACGGACTCCTGCGCGAACATCGATCGGCGGAGCTTCGTCAACCGCTGCCCGGCGCACCGCCTCATCCCACACCGGATGCAAATTGCAATTCGAGTCCTTCATGGTTCTCCAGATGTTTTTTCAGTTTGTTTCTCGCCCGGAAAGACCGGACCTTGATTTTTGAAATACTCCAACCCGTTTGCCGGGCAATCTCCGTCAGCGACAGATCCTCGAGATACTGCAGGGATAAAATCATCGCGTCCTGAGCCTCCAGCCTTTCCAGCAACCAACGCACCAGATCGGTCCGGGTCAATTCGCCACGTGCGCCAGCAACCGATTGATCCGGCATATCCGACGGATCCAGCTCCTTCTTGCCACCATCCGAAGCAGTAGTTTCCACCGTCAGGAAAAGCGGGTTCCGCTTCCGGGCGCGAAGCCTGTCGTAAGCAAGATTGTATCCGACCCGTCTCAACCACACGCCGAAAGGAATCTTCGTTTTCCATTTGGAAAGATTCCTGAACCCCTTCAAAAATGTATCCTGAACCAGATCTTCAAGATCCGCTTTTTCCGGACAAAAACGATACAGGCTGCGCGCGATCATGGTCTGGTATCTCCTCACGATTTCATCATAAGCACTCAAGTCACCCTGAAGCGATCGCATAGCCAGCTCCTGATCGGAGGCCGGATCTGTCGTATCCTTGTCATTTGAATCCATGGTTCGGGGCAGCTAGATCCCATTATTATCAAGAGAACCCGACCCTTGTCAAATGATCGACTGGGGCCGGGGTTCATTCCTAAGGGTTTGAAAGGCAGGGACTACTCTTCCGCGTCGGCCGATGCCACCGGACCTTGCCTCCATGCCCCACGATCACCACGCGGACCCCATGAGCGCCCGTCCCGCCCGAAGCGACCGTCTTTTTTGCCATCGAAACGCTTGCCCAGACGATCCCTCAATGCTTCCAACTTCGTGCGTTGTTCTTCGGTCAACACTTGGGAGATTTCGTGGCGGTACCGCGCCCGCATCACGGCTCCCTCTGTCATTACTGGATGCATTGCATCAAGCGCAGCCCGCAGGGCAGATTCATCCAACGCCTCAGCTTGCATGGCATCCCTGACTGCCTTGCGAAGGGCCACTGCCTTTTCCCGATTGGTCTCGAGTTCCGTCCTGTATTTTTGGGAAAGCGCAAGGATTGCGGTCTCCTGTTCATCGCTCAAGTCCAGTCGGCTTCCCATTTGAATAAGACGCATCCCCGGGTCCGTCATTCCGCGTGCTCCGTGAAAACCTGCCCGGTCCGAATCCGACCATCCCGCAAACGCCCGATGATGTGGATAGAAACCCGAATCACCACCCCGTCCGGGACGGGCCGCGTTGAGAGATGAAGCAAGGCATAATGCCGAAAGTGCACACACCAGGGTAATCTTCGATACTGTTTTCATAGTCATTATTATTTGGATTGATTATTTGGAAATTCAGATGCGAAACCCTCCCG
>JAQVLM010000321.1 GCA_028704125.1 Opitutales bacterium | reverse complement strand
TTTTGCCACGGGCTACCAACATCCAGGGAACGAGAAGCAACACTCCGGTCAAAACCCAATCGGAATACCGGGTGAAGTACCGCACCATGAACCCCCAATAACGGGAGAACCATTGCATTCCCCCAATTGAACGCGGTCGGAGAAAGGTATCCATAGAACAATCCCCGGATTCCAGCGCCTCGCGAAAATGCACGGCATTGGACGGTGGCTCGATCCAAAGCATCTGCAAATCCCGGTTTCTGAAGAAGAGTTTGGAGAAGAGATGCAAGCGGTGACGGGCATATGTCAGAGGGCTGTTGATCAGGGATTCGAGCCACTGATAACCAATCCAATGCTTATTGGGAAAAAGGGAATAGAAGGTTGCATCGTCGATCCAAAACAACGGACGGTTCAAATACTTGCCGACAAAAACCTGCTGCTCATTCTCAGACAATCGCGAGGTCACTCCACTGTGATCGGAGCGAATGGACATACCAATGAGATCTGAGGTGAAGATTTGGTCCACAAAGTATTCACCCGAGTAATCGCGATTGGGAACATCTGCCAGGAGCCAGGAATTGACAACTCTCATGAATCCAAACCCACACACCACAAGCACAAGGGCTGCCACAACTCCGACAGCCCTCGATGCGGACACCCTATCCAAGCGTCTGGAAAAGGGAACCATCACCAAAGCTACCAACCCTGGAGTGGCAAGAAACGTGTTATCCCGGGACAAAACACTCAACAGGCCCAAGAGCGCAACGATGGACGCAAACAATACACGTGCCCTCCGGGTTGAAGCAAGCGATCCATGCAGGGACAATGCCAACATATTGATCCATGATCCTGAAATCAAAAGGTCCTTGAGCACCATTCCATGCGGATAAATGATGTGCGGAAAAACGGATAGCCCGATCACAAACCACGCACCCATTACCTGTCCCTTTCGAAGAAGATAGAGCGAAAGAAGGAGAAATCCACCCATATGAAGCCCCAACTGGATTACCAGCATTGGCCACTGGGAGCATGTGATCAACTGAAGCAAACGAATCCCATGTTGAAGAAGAGGTGGGTCTCCGGAACTCAGGGTTCCCATCATCACCTGCTTCATGTTAGTGACCGTGTCGCCACAAAGGGCTCCTGGGTAAAACAGGTAAAAGAGAAGGATCCAGAGCAGAGCCGCACACCCGCTGATCATGGCAAAGTGCCCTAGATTTGAACCGGAAGATCGCGACAAAAGGGATCGTTGGGCAAACACCCCTTGGAAACAACCAGCCCAACGGGTTTTGAAGCGGTTGAATCCATACCCGGCGATCCAGAAGAGGAGGCAAAAACCCGCAAGGATCAGGAAAAATGCATGAATTGACCAACGAACCATGCGGATGGTATTCGATTCGCGAACGAAGATCCCATTCACAGGAAAAGACACAATACTTGGGTCATCGCCCGTCGAAAGCATCTCAATTGAATCGCTGGAAGCGTTTTCAATGAGAATCGCCTGATTGACGACCCAATCAGCCATATCGACAGGATACCATCGGCCTATACCTTTGCGGACCCGCACCTTCTCAATACGGGCATATCCATTTCTGGCCAACGAATCGACTCTGAAACGTTCAACCGGTTGCTGCGAAAAAAAATCAAAGGTGACCATCCGGGTGTGGACAGAGGGTTGGAGAGTCCGGCTCTGAGAGGTATGAGGGGTGAAACCCGCTCCAATATCCGCAAAAACGGTCAGGTTGCGACTCGCCGGCGACGTGATCTCGAAACGGATGGAATAACGGGTTCCGGTTTCGCGTTGAAAATTGATCCCGAGAAAAAGGGTCGCCAATACGGAAAGTGAAAACGCGCTTCGAAACCAGGCGTAGCGCAAAGGATTGAACCAACATACTGCGAAACGTGCGGGCTTGCAACAGCCAAACAACCGTAAGATCCCAAACCGCAGCAAATGAAACAGCCGCGCGATGCCCCATAACAGGATGCCGGAGATCAGGAAAAATGCCACAAATTGGATAAGGGGATGATGGCTCATCCACTCGATATTTGCCTGAGACGATCTTGGAAGGGTTCGCCAATCACCGATTACCACGTGAGGATCCGAATTACCCGGATCCGGGATAAGCGTTCTTGAGGCATAGTTGGAATCTCCGTCCTCTGGAATGCCATTCTTCCAGGATGCATGCACGGGAGTCAGAGCTGAGGCATCGGGTTTCGCAAAAAACCATGATCCCGGGGGCTTGATCAAGATACGGTCGAATCGAATCGGCAGGTCGTGCTCACTCGGATCAATTCTGACAGCTACGGCATCATGCGGAACCAACAAGGTCCGACCAAAAACGCCGTTTTGATTTGGGTAACGAAGAGAATCGCTCTCATTGAACCCGCTTCCAATGTCATAAAAAACCTGTGTCGTGGACTTCTGGGCACTGACTGTTTTTACACGTATCAGACCTGACCTCGAATACGCCCCCAGAAAGGCCACGAGGATCAGCGATCCGATTCCCAATAAAATGGAAACAGAAAGAACCCCTGCAAATCGCGTCCGCAGAAAACCAGAAACGCCCATCTCGATTCCCGACTATTCGACCAGCCTCATTTCAGCCTCGACTTCACGGGCCATGCTGTGGTCCGGCGCAATTGCCAGGAAACGGGCATAGAGCGCATGCGCATTCGATGGATCATTCCGGATCCGCGCGTAACTGCGGGCCAGCGCCAGAATAATCTCGGGCTCTCTCGGAAAGCGTTGGTAAATATTGAGTAGCTCCTCGTGGAAACGCACCGGAGTTTTGCTGAATTGAGCCACCCGGAGGTATTGCAAAGCATAACGGCTGTTTAATGGCGCCAGACGCATGGACTCCAAGGATGCACTCTCCGCATTCAGATACTGTTGGTGCTTGGAGTATGCATGGGAAAGCAGGAACCAGGTATGAGCGTTTTCGTTGTTGATGCTCAATGCATCCCACAGGAACCGGATCGCCTTGGGATAATCCCCCTCCATAATCGCCTGCTTACCGTTTGAAGCCAAAAGCTCAGGAGCATTCTCCGGAGCATGATGAACAAAATCCTCTTCTGCCGCATAGGGATCGGATGCCGAAAGTGAAGCATCCTTTTCATCCACTGCAACTTCAGTGGATTTATCTGCCACGTCTTCCGTCGCCTCCGCCACTGCAGCGGGTTCCTCCGGATCGTTTGAGGGAACATCTTCCGCCGCATCAGCAGCATCCAATGGGGCCGGGACAGGATCCGTCTCCTCCGCCGCTTCCTGACCATTCGTAACGGCCAAACTCAGCGAGGCCTTCGAGCCGATATCCGCTGATGCGAGTGCCTGATCGGTAGAAAGGGTTGTGGCCGATGCGGCCGCTACGGCCACTACATCCGATCCGGATGCATTGTTTTCCCCATCTATTGCCTCCGTCCCGGAATCCGCGGTGGCGTCAGCATCACCAACCGGCGCGGTATCCACTGATTCCGGAGCATCTTCGGTTTGTTCTTCTGCGGCCGCCACAACGGCTCCATCAGGGGCATCGCCGGAGGTGGATGCGGGTTCCTCCACAGCATCCGGCTGAGGCACCTCGATGTCATAGACCGCCATGATCTCCTCACTCGAACGGCCATCTTTCGAAAAGGCACGCACCTTGATCAAGCGGGTGTCCGAAACGGTGATCGGTTCAACGTAAAGCCGAGAGGTCTTCGTGGTTTCCGAGCCATCGAGACTATAACGGATTTCCACATCTTTCGACGTTCCGGTCATCGTGATTTCAACTGGGGCACTGAAAAGACCGGGTTGAGGGGAAAGACCGGGTGCCGCAATTGGTTCAACCCCGGGAACGGCATCCCCGGCGTTTCCGGCTGCTGCCACTGCTTCTTCCTGCGTCGTCTCCTCCTTGGGTTTCTCAGCTATGGCAGGCAGGGTTTCCTTCGCCTGAGGCTCCGCGTCCACCGCAGCGACTTCAGTTGGCGGGATCCGTTTTTCGATCATCGCCCGCAGGGATGCCTTGTTGCTGGTCTCCAAAGCCCCGGGAAAAGAGCTATCAATCCGCTTCAAAAACAAATCCGCAATCAACCAGTCCTTCTGTAACACACTCGATTCGATCAGCCCGACAAGCGCGGGAATGATCACCGGTTCGTCTTCCACCATCCCCAGTGCACGGTTGAAATAGAAGTCGGATCGCGGATAATCCTTTTTCTCCAAAAACAACTGCCCGACACGGATGAAATCATCCACAGGTGGCGTATCCTGACCCGAAAGCAGAATCCCCCGCACGAGAGAATCCGCCGCCTTGTCCTTCAGGTTGATGTCCTGCTGCAAGCGCCCGATACGCAGCCAATTCTTGTAGTCCTCCGGAAACAGCTCAAGATAGGCGGCGAGACGGGTCTCCGCCTCCTCCTTCCGACCAGCCTCAATGAGATTGTTCGCCGCATCCACCAAACGAACGCTTTTGTCCGGAGATAAGGAAGCCGCCCGCACAAAATGCGAAGCCGCAACCAACGGA
>JAQVLM010000320.1 GCA_028704125.1 Opitutales bacterium | reverse complement strand
ATCGACTTCGTCAACACCGGCGCACTCGGCAAGATCCGCACCGTGCGCACATGGTCCTATCAAGGATGGATGAACAGCGTCCCCGTGGCCCCGGATGCCGAAGCGCCTGAAGGCGTCAACTACGATCTCTGGCTTGGACCCGCGCCCAAACGTCCCTTCAACCCCAACCGCTTCCACTTCACCTTCCGTTGGTTCTGGGACTACGCCGGTGGAATGATGACCGACTGGGGCGTCCACATCATCGATTACGGACTCTTCGGCATGAACGCCTACGTACCCAAATCCGTGATGGCGCTGGGTGGTCGCTTCGCCTACCCGGATGATGCCACCGAAACCCCTGATACACTCCAGGCCCTTTACGAATTTGACGGGTTCACGATGCTTTGGGATCACGGTATCGGAATCAACGGCGGATACTACGGCCGCACACATGGAGTGGGTTTTGTCGGAAACAACGGCACCCTGGTCGTCGACCGCGGGGGTTGGGAGGTTATTCCCGAAGTGCGCGACAACGTTGCGCAGATGGAAAGAGTGGAACTACAGCCCACTAAGAACATGGGCCTCGACCTGCACATGGAAGATTTTATTGCCTGCATCAAGGACCGGGACCTTACTCCACGCTGTCCGGTATCGATTGCCGCCAATGTCGCCCGCGTGGCCCATCTCGGCAACATATCCTACAAAACCGGACGTCGACTCTACTGGGATGCTGAAAACACCTCCTTTATTGGCGACGAAGACGCGAACGCTTACCTCACGCCGAGCTACCGCGCTCCATGGGAGCTTCCCAAAGTGTGAGATAACTATTGGACTTCGATCCTCCGGGACATGCCCACAGCCCGGAGGATCGGGGACCCCAACCAACCTCACCCCAAAACCCGATCGAAACCTGAACTAGCCATGAACCTTTCCATTCCCTTCGCGAAAACCGGACTGCCTATCCTGATCGGCACAGCCTTGATCACGCTAAGCAGCCATGGCCAGCCCGATCCACAGTGGATGTCCCATGACCGGGACCGTCCGCTTCCTCCGGTGGTCACACCGCGAAAGCCCGGTGCCCAAACACCCTCCTCAACAGCGCCCTCGGATGCAGTCGTCCTGTTTGATGGCAACAATCTATCGCAGTGGTGCTCCATTGATGGAAGTCCAACCGAATGGAAACTCGTCGATGGAGCGATGGAATGTGTCAAGGGAAGTGGCTATATCCGCACCCTGCGTAACTTCGGCGACTGTCAGCTCCACGTTGAATGGTCGGCGCCCGTCCCTCCCGAAGGCCAAGGTCAGGGACGCGGCAACAGCGGCGTGTTCTTCGGTGGTACCCGTTACGAAATCCAAGTGTTGGACTGCCACGAGAACACCACCTACGCCGACGGCTCAGCTGGCTCCATCTACGGACAGTATCCTCCACTGGTCAATGCATCCCTCCCCGCGGGAGAGTGGCAAACCTACGATATCATCTTCACGGCCCCCCGCTTCAGCGATTGTGGCAAACTCATCTCCCCTGCACGGATGACCGCACTCCACAACGGTGTGCTGGTTCAGCACGAATCCGAGCTCACCGGACCCACCGCATGGATTGGCCGGGCGCCCTACTCCGCGCACCCGTCGAAACAACCCATTTCCCTTCAGGACCATGGAAACCCGGTGCGCTTCCGCAACATCTGGGTACGCGAACTCGGTCCGTCGTCCAAACCCGAATTCACCCTCCCGGATGCGCTGCTCGACCGCTATGCCGGAGCCTACAGCTTCGATCACGGCGGTCCCGTCAATGTGACACGGGCGCCGGACGGGCTCCTCGAACTCTCCTTTTCAGGATTCACCATGCTGCTCTACGCGGAATCTGAAACCCGTTTTTTCTGCAAGACCACCGACGTGCAATGTGAGTTCAAAGACGAGGAAAGCAAACAAGTGCTCCTGATCTCAGTCGGTGAAAGCTGGATGAAGTCCGTGCGGGACTGACACGGTTTTACCGTTTTGAACCAGAACAGCATTCTCCACCGCTCATCCAAACAAAGCATCAAAGGCGAACAATAGCCACCACCCAACCAATCCCCATACTGCCACAAGCACCCATGCGTGAGTGGAAGAAATCTTCGGATCCGTCTTACGCCTCAATAGAAACACAATCAGCGCCGCTACCGTCGTCGTCACGATTGTCCACTCGGGCTCAACAAAGATGTTCCCTCGAATAGAACTCTCCGTTACCCTGCATGCCTGAATCTTATCAAAGATTCCAGGGTATCCCTCTTTGAGCTGTTGATACCGATCCAACGCAAGCCACGTCCATACCATGGCGATAGCGCATCCGAGACACAACCATTGGAACCATCCCCTCATCATTTCGACCCCTCCTCTTTCGCATCCTCAGCGGCCCCTTGCGCTTTGATCGCCTCCCACTCCCGGCGTCCCTCCTCCTTCAGCCGCGCCGCCTTCTCCTCCGCCGTCTCCGGCGGGGTGTAGCCGATCAACTCCAAAAAGTCATCGGTAAACGGGCTGCCGTTATTTTGTGTCTCTTTCTGTGGATCGGCCTCCTCCGCGTTCGGATCGCCCCCGAAAAGAATAATCAGGTTTCGCCTCATGCGTGCTTTCTCCTCATCTGACAGATTATCAAATGCGGCGGAGACATCTTGGTTTTTCGCGGGGGTTGTTCGTTTCGCCTGCTGCTGGTAGCGTTGCGCTTCAAGCGCCAGGCGTAGCTCCCGGATCTCCCGCGTCTGCTCCCGGATCGCCGCCAGCTCATTATCCCGGGCGTCCTGCTCACGCATATCCTGCATCCATCGCTCATGCTCTGCCTGTTGCTCCCGCCTGCGCTGGGCCATCCTCTCCACCGAGTCGTAGCCCTGACGGTATCGCTTCCAAAATCCATCCATCGCACTCTCCGCCGGGCGCGGTATCGGTGTCACCTGCCGCCGGACCACCGGCCCGATCTGGTTGCTCTGGATCCCATATTTACCGTAAGGGTTCCGGATCGATGTTGGCGAATACTGCGACCCGTAGATCCCATAAGGGTTATCAATACTCTCCGCATCGTATGGGCTCGCCCCCGCCTTCCCCAGGTAAGTCCCATCCTCCGCATACAGTCTCACCTCTGCACCCGATGCCATTCCGCCGGACAGCATCACCACCACCGCAAGCATCCATGTTTTCATGCGAAAGACCATGGGCTATTTCGTTGAAAACATCAAGTATTCCAACCATAATCCAAAATCGAACCACTCAATAATCGGAGAACCCACGCTAAATCCAACCACACAACCATCGAAAGCCCTTAGGGCAACAGGACATCCAGAAACGAGGTGACTCTCAAAAAATGGAGCCGCCTATCGGGATCGAACCGACGACCTACTCATTACGAATGAGTCGCTCTACCAACTGAGCTAAGGCGGCACACTATGCGGAGTGGATCTTGATCGATGCCACTCCCCATGTCAAACCCGGATGTGCCATCCGGTTCTGAACAGGAAAATCACACTTTGCGGAATGCAATCGCCGTGTTGTGACCTCCAAAACCAAGGTTGTTGGAGATGGCAATACTGATGGGAACCTCACGCGCCTGATTGGGCACATAGTCGAGGTCACATTCCGGATCCGGATTTTCAAGGTTGATGGTCGGGGGAAGAATCCCGGACTCGATCGCCTTGAGGCAAGCAACCGCCTCAATCGCACCCGCGGCACCCAAGAGGTGACCCGTCATCGATTTGGTTGAGCTAACGGGAATCTTCTTGGCCAAATCACCAAACACATTCTTGATGCAACCGGTCTCGGTCTTGTCGTTGTAGACGGTGGAAGTTCCGTGCGCATTGATGTAACCGACATCCGAGGTATTCAAGCGCGCATCCTTCAGACAATTCCGAACGGCCAGCGACAGGCCGTATCCATCGGGAGATGGGGCCGTAACATGGTAGGCATCACAGGAGGCCGCATAACCTGCCACCTCCCCATAGACCCGTGCGCCGCGCTTGCGTGCGCTGCTTTCGGTTTCCAAAACCAGCACAGCAGCACCTTCGCCCATCACGAATCCGTCCCTATCGCGGTCGAAAGGCCGGCTGGAACGTTGAGGCGTATCATTGAAGGAAGAGGACATCGCCTTCATCGAACAGAAACCGGCGAACCCGAGGGCGGTGATAGCTGCCTCGCTGCCTCCGGCGATCATGATATCGGCGTCCCCATGCTGCATCAACCTCAAGGCATCACCAATCGCATGGGAACTGGTGGAGCATGCGCTCACCACTCCATAGTTGGGCCCCTTGAATCCATACTCGATGGCAATCAAGCCAGAGGCGATATTGGAAATCAAAGCGGGGATCATGAACGCGGAAACGCGTCTTGGTCCCTTCTCAATGAGGTTACGGGCTTGGTTTTCAATCGTTTCCATCCCGCCGATGCCGGATCCAACGATCACACCCACTCGGTCGCGGTCGATCTTGTCTAAATCGAGCCCACTATCGGCTACCGCTTTCTTGGCGGCGGCCAACCCCAACT
>JAQVLM010000319.1 GCA_028704125.1 Opitutales bacterium | reverse complement strand
AAGAACTCCACCTCATTTTCGCCCTCGAGAAGGGGAACCTCCGTGACAAAACGTCCCTTGGAGACTTCGATCTCGGATACAAAATCTCCGTTTCTTATCCAAGCGGGGAATGAACTCACGCTCTCTCCGTGAAGGGCGACGCTAGGCGATGCTACGCGATAGCCATCCGGATTGGGAATGAGCGGCTCGAAGTCGCGTGTGCCCAACTTGCGGACATGAACCTCCATAACCTCGATCCGCTCCGAATAGTGCTGGACAGTTACTTGATCGAAATAATGCTGATCCCCGAATGGCAGACTGAGTGATATCTGATGCTCCGCTCCTTCCTCCAGTTGAAGCGTGTGTTCGAACTGGTGATCTGTAATCGGAACCTCGACCTGTTGGTCTCCAAGTGTGACGTTGAGTTTGCCTTCGGCAACCCCGGGGATGCGTCCTTTGAGAATATAAGTCTGGTTAGTTGTAACAAAGCGACGACGGTCGGTTGTTGCAACTCCTTCCGCGGGTTGCTCCTCATCGGTCGGGGCTGCAAGTTCAACTGGTTTGTCGAGCCGGACAGATATGGTTTGCTCGTCAACGACATTCCTCCCCATTTTTGTGCGGACCACGATGCTGTTGTCTCCCTGCATCAATGAGCAGTTGAGAGTGAATGTGTTGGCATCAATTGCCACTGGAAGTCTCTCATTCCTCTCTTGAAAGAAGGCTTCAACCACGCCCTCTTTGGGGAGGTTGTGTTGTCCGGATATTTGAACTCTTGGAATTCGGGTTCTGAACTTTGACTCAGACGAGATTTCAACGGGTTCTTCCGCATATAGACTCTGTTCTGAGCCGTCATCTTTGAGAACCATTTCGGATACGGATAAGTCCGTAATGTTATCGACGCGGATGACCTTGAGTTGGGCCTTTTTGTAGTCTCCGGCTCTTACTTCGGCAGTAACCGTGTTTTCACCTCTTTCCAGGGGAATGTCGGTGTCGAAGCTGGAACCCAGAATCCAAAGCGGATAATCTTTTTCGTTGATTTGAATGAGAACAAAGTCGGTTCCCTGTTCTTCAAGAAGACCTTTGAGGCGAATGGTATCCTCCCGGGTGATGACCGCGTCCCAAGTGTCGGGTTTTGCAATCCATTTGGAGGAATCCTCGGGGGCAATCAGCCAGATCTCGATTGCTTGGACGGATCCGGCCATTGCCATAACCCCGGTAACAAAGAGCCGGGCGATTCGGGTTGAAAGATGAGATAATGGAAAAATAGTTCGCATGGCATTCATTGTTGGTGAGGTTATTCCTTACCCTGAACGAGTTTGCTCAGGCCCAAATCTGGAATAGTCGAGGCGATCCAATTGAAGAATCCTGACATTCCCTTCATCTCTCCTTTGGTATCGATACTAGTTGAGAAAGAGATGTTCTGGGGTTCCTGACCTGGCAAAGATGCAGAGACTTGAACGGAATATTTTCCCTTCTCTCCCGCGAGTTCCACGGTTCTAACACCCGTTACTGTGTGAGTCGTTCCAGACGGGTCTGTGATCTTCCAGTTGATGGAAGACAACGGCGCCATAGGCTGAGACAGGGGATTATACAGATCAAACACCATTGTCTTACGTGCTTTGGTGAGCTCTGAGTAGGAAGATGCCCTTACCCGGACTGAATCGGGGTTGTCCAGATCCGGTGATGCGTGCCACGAGATTGTGTTGATAAGTGACATGCGTCCCTTCTTTGGATCAGGGGACGGAAAGGTGGTGTTCTGGAAATCAACAACCACTTCAGCGGGTTGTTTGGAAACGTTTCCATCGTTGTCTGTAGCGGATACCGTAATTGTGAAACGGTTGCCGGCGCTCTTCGGGTATGCATGGTTGATTTCCCCTTTTGCCGGAATCACCGATTGCTCAGGTTTGGAATCTCCCCAATCTACGGTGATCTGTTCAATTGTGCCGTCTAAATCAATGGAATCGCCGACCCAGAGGTGAACGGTGTTTTCGGTTTCTCCGGTGCGAACCGCACGAATCACCGCCATCGGAAGGGGAGTCATTTGGCCCAGTACTGATTCGGATGTGGGAATCTGCCCATCGGGAAATACATTGATGAACTCGGAATCGACGTCCCATCTGCCGTTTTGGTCCTTTACGATAAGACTGACCCGATACTGCCCCGGCTGACTATAGGCGTGGGTCACGGGTCCACTGGATTCAGCAATGCCTTGAAAGCCCTTCCATGACTCATCACCCCAATCAATTCCGAGGTAAACCAACTCAGCGCGGTTTCCTCTGGCAAAAGACGCTCCAGCTATGGCAGACACTTCTTGGGATACCGCGACGTTTTTTGTCGGAAGAATGAGATTAGCCACTGGAGAGAACACATCGGAGTGATTGACATTGTCAAAAAGGACAGAGTGTTCTGAAACCAGAACGGGTTCTCCGTTTCCGAGAGTGTTGGCTCTTAAGCGGTTGATTGAATACTTTCCGGGTTTGGGAAAATGGGTGATGGATGCTTTTCCCGACTGAGTCATTTCCCAGCGTTCGTTAAACTGAGCAAGTTCAATGATTTCATCGGGCTCGAAAGGAACCTCGCTGGTTTGAGCGTTTGGATCCAATCTTGGAGTTACCACAACCTTTGGTCCGAGGTAGGAGGCAGCGGAAATTCGTAGCACGAGCATGACCACAATCAATGCGGCAAGCCCGATCCCGATTTGCTTCGCCATGCGAATCTGCTTGGTCCTATCCACCGGAGGTTTTGGTGGCTTGGGCGGTTTGACCACTACAGGTTTGGTTTTTTCAGGTTTCGGGGTTGTGGGTGGCTTGGTTTTCGAGACAGCCGAATCTGGTTGCTTGCTTTCAGGAGCCAACGTTTCCGAAGGTTTTGACTCGACGGGTTTTATCTCCTCCGTTTTCGACGTGGCAGCCTTGGAAGCCGATTTTGGCGAAATAAACGAAACTTTCCGGGATTTGGCGGCTTGCTCCTTTTCAGCAGCAATTCGAGCCTTCTCCATCGCCTCGCGTGCCTGTTGCTCGCGAGCGGCAAATTCCTCTTTGTAGGGTTCGAGGCTTTTGAAGATCGAGGCAATCGAGCCGGCCTGACCTATGGGTGTAGGTTCTGGTGCTGGAACAGGTTCTAGCTCGGTTTGGGGCGTTAATTGTTCTGAAGGCTTTGGTTCGGGTGTCTCGGAAACCGGAGAATCGTCGGTAGCGGGAATGTCGTCTGACGCAGCAGGAACAACTTCCGGATCGATAGAAGGAGTCTTCGGTTTTGATTGGAGAACCGCAGCGGGAGGAGGAGGAGGAGGAGCTGCCCTCGATGGCGCCTTTGGTGGTACGGGTATCGCCGGTTTAGACTTTGATTTTGATTCAACAAACTCAGATTTGAGAATCTCGAGTACTTCCAGCGGCTTAATGTTGGCCTGAGGTGGTTCGGTTACCTGAAGTCCCCAAAAGACAGCGAGTCCAGAGTTGTTTTCTCCAGACATGACGACATAAAGATCCGGACACTTTCTCGGGTCGGGAAGCGTGAATTCGGCGAAAGCCGCTTCCTGATTGAAACTGCTTGCACCGGATTTCTTGATTTCTTCGAAGGCCAGAATCCGCTCTTCGAATTTGTCCATCGTCTTTTGGGAAAGCTTTCCCGACGATAGCGTGATGACTTCATCCGGGAGGTTGGATGCGCCAATGGATGCCGGGGAATAGGCGACGAAATCAGATCCGACGTCATCCACTTCCGGGAAGAACTCCTGAAAGTGTTCCCTTACACAGTCTCCTTCCGCCCAGTAGAGTCTACCGCCGGAGAAATAGGTCAGTTGGTCCAGATGTTCGACATCGTCCAGTTTCCAGTTGTTGTTTTCTAGTCTAACCACCTGTTTGTTTGTTGGAGATCAAATGCCTTGGGTTTATTCCGTTCTGAGACGGCCGGGAAAGGAAAGCCTGAAATCAGGCCGACGCGTTTTTGTCTTGCTTGGCTTTGCCCTTGATCATGGAACGTCCTGAGAAACAGGCGCCCTCTTCGATAGCAAGAGAGCCGGTTTCAATGTCTCCGTTTAGGAGTCCGGAGGATTTTAAATGACACCTTTCGTCAACGAAAATGTTCCCATCGATTTTCCCATAGATGGTGAGGGATTTTGTCCGGATTTCCCCCTTGATGTAGGCATTGTCCCCTACGGTGAGGTTGCCCTTGGAAATCACTTCTCCCTCGACATGGCCGTCAATGACGAAATCGCTGGAGAATTTGAGTGAGCCTACGATGGTCACGTCGTGTGAAATGATGTTCTTGATGGTTTTGTCGGTATTCATGCGAATCTGTTATGTGTTGGAAACGGATATGGGTAAGAAAATTACTTTTTGAATTTACTGAATTTATCTTTGACGGATGGAGGCGGGAGTTCTTCTTCAGGCGGCAATGGGATACTGTCCACCAAGCTTTGAAGATCGTCCTGCGCTTCTTCTGGAACAGGCGTATCCTGAATGTCCTCCTGTGGTGCCATTTCATCCTCTGCAGGAAGGTATGGTTCATCCCCGGCGGG
>JAQVLM010000010.1 GCA_028704125.1 Opitutales bacterium | reverse complement strand
TTCCAGGTCGTTCCTATCTTCTTTCATGGGTGGTTTCTTTTCTTTATCGGTTTTAGCACCCGCCAGCCTTGCGGCTCGGCAGAGAGGAAACCACCTCAAAATTTTAACAATCTATCGGACGCTGCCCCTATCTCAAATCATTCGCAAAAAGTACAGATTATTCATTTTCATTTTATCTATTTTTGCGTCCCGATTCCATAAACTCCTACAAATCATAACTTTCAGTCGCCATTCACACCTCAAGATCATCTATTCGAATCGTCGGGTTACATTGTCTCAACATCTGGATAGACGATTCTACACCGAAAATACTGATAAGCGAAATATCGCATCCTAAACGAAACAACGGATGGAGGAGCAACCGTCATCCTGGTTAGAATACGAGACCGATGGGAATCTTGAAGAATAACGCCTGAAATCAGCGAAAACAGAACGGGGCGGTAGGGCTATCGGGACAGTCCTTTAATCCGGCTAAGGCCCCTTGGTAGAGGATGCTGCCGCCTTCCGCGCCGCTGCCCGGACCAACCTCCACGATGTAGTCGGCCTCCGCCAGCAGATCCACGTTGTGCTCGATCACGATGACGGTGTGCCCCTGCTCCACCAGTTTATGCAAGAGCCCGATGAGCCGCTCGCAGTCGCTCGCGTGCAATCCGATGGTGGGTTCCTCCAGGACATACAGATTCCGGCCGCGGACACCCCTTACGCGATCGCGCCATGCGGGAATCCCGTTGACCAGTTCGCTGACCATCTTGACCCGCTGGGCTTCGCCCCCGGAAAGGGTTGGGGAAATCTGGCCCAGTTTGAGGTATCCAAGGCCCGTATCCACCATCAGTTGAAACACCTCGCTCAGCCCACTGTTGAAGGAGAAAAACTCACGGGCTTTGTTGAACGACATTCCGAGCACATCCGCGATGTTCATTCCGCGCCAACGGATGTCGAGCACCTCATCGCGGAAACGCTGACCACGGCAGGCATCGCACTCCACCCATGCATCAGGCATGAAACTCATCTCAAGCTTCACCCTGCCCGCTCCGTTACAGACTTCGCAACGTCCGCCCGCAGTGTTGAATGAAAAGGTTCCAGCCTGATAGCCCTTCACCTTGGCCTCCGGAGCGGACGCAAAGATCTCGCGAATGGTGTCAAATACCCCGATGTAGGTTGCGGGGATCGACCTTGGGGTTTTTCCTATCGGATTCTGGTCGATTTCAATCACCTTTGAAAACACATCGCCATTGTGGAGCGTCTTGAAGGGAGCATCCCGTGAGCCAGCGGTGTATCCGTCCTCGACATAGATCTGGGCACTGACGCAGTCCTTGCCCTGAATGCGGGAGGACGACTCCCGGATCGCCAAACCCACCGCGGGCATGAGCAAATCCCGGATCAAGGTCGATTTCCCCGCACCGGATACCCCACAGACCATGGTTAGGCGCCCCAGAGGAATCCGCAGATCCTGACCCCTCAAATTGCGCAAACCCGCACCCGTCATAACCAGCCAATCCGGATCTTTGAGCTTACGTCGTGGGCTCCAATCGGGAGGCAACTCACGGTAGCATCCGCGCATGGGATGGGTGATCCCTTTCCCAAGGTACCGGCCCGTGATCGAATCCGGTGAGGCCAAAACCTCCTGCAGGGTTCCCTGAGCGAGGATGCGGCCACCCTGTGAGCCTGCGCCAGGCCCCAGATCAATGATGTGATCCGCCTGGCGCATGGTGTCCTCGTCATGCTCCACCACAACCAGGGTATTTCCCTTGTCGCGCAAACGAATCAGCGAGTCGATCAAACGTTGGTTATCGCGAGGATGCAGCCCGATGGAGGGTTCATCGAGCACATAGAGCACACCGGTCAGGTGCGTGCCAAGCTGCGAAGCCAAGCGGATGCGCTGGGACTCGCCACCCGAAAGCGTAAGGGTCTCGCGATCCAGCGTCAGGTATTCGATCCCCACCTGCTCCATGAAAGCCAGGCGCTCGACAATCTGGGGGTAGATATCGGTCATGATTGCCCGCCCGCGATCATCCAGTGCCACATCCTTCAGGCGGGCGAGCAAATCGCGCGGATTCAAACGGAGCAACTCGGGAAGCGACGCATTGGATCCATCTATGAACGGCAAACGGACATTCCGGCTGATGGGGTTGAGTCGATCCCCGTGGCAATCCGGGCATACGCTGCCATCCGGCAGTGACGCGATCCATGCGGGGGCCTGTTCCTCCTCGACTAACCACCGGTAGACCTTCCCATGCCCTCGGCAAGTCTCACACCATCCACGCGAGGAATTCCACGAAAAGTGCTTCGGATCCAGATCCGGATACGACATGCCGGACACGGGATCCACCCGACGCGTGGAGAACGTCGCCACCACCCGGCTGGTATCATCCACCATGAAAAAGACGCCTTTTCCGAGTTTCAGGGCTTCGCCGAATGCTTCCGAAAAGGTTTCAAGCCCGGTCGACCCCGAGTCGGCCCGGAGAACGGACGGAATCACCTCCACATCGTGTTCCCGATACCGGTCAAGTTTCCGGAAAGCATCCAGGCGAACAAGTTCTCCATCGCAACGGATCCATTCATGGCCGTGCTCGATTGCCCAGGTCGCCAGCGGCTGATGGTGCCCCTTGCGTCCCCGAATCACCGGCACGCACAGAAACAACGATGCCGAACCGGATGCATCCGACTCCTTTTGCCACTTGCCTGCAAAAGCGGAGGCCCGCAAACCCACCTCATGCGGTGACATCGCCACCAAGGGCTCACCGGTCTTGAGGCTATGCTGCACCCCGATACGGGCATACAGCAGGCGCAAATACTGCGCCACCTCGGTAATCGTCGCCACGGTGGACTTCCGGGTTCCACGCGTGACCCGCTGCTCGATCGCAACCGTCGGCGAAATCCCCCTCAGGTCATCGAGATCCGGACGCGGAAGCTGCTCCACAAACTGCCGCGCGTAGGACGACATGGACTCCATAAACCGGCGCTGCCCCTCGGCAAAAATGATGTCGAAGGCCAAGGT
The DNA here is from genome assembly GCA_028704125.1 of Opitutales bacterium. GTDB lineage: Bacteria > Verrucomicrobiota > Verrucomicrobiia > Opitutales > JAFGAQ01 > JAFGAQ01. Next base: position 14,992 of record JAQVLM010000010.1, on the reverse strand, counting down.
CGACTTTCCCGACCCCGAAACCCCGGTCAGCACGGTGATCGAACGGGACGGGATCTCCAGGGAAAGGTTACGCAGGTTATGCTCCCTTGCCCCTCTGATCTGAAGGTCCGGACTACGCAGGACGGGAACACGCTCCTCGGCGACCTTCAACAACACAGGATCCCGGAAATCGCCCATTTGCTCCGCCCGAAGCGCAACCCCGGTCGGAGTATCCAGCGAGGCGATCCACTGCGGGGCTCCCTCCGCGATAATCCGCCCACCATCTTTTCCGGCATCCGGACCCATCTCAACAACCCAATCCGAGGCACGGATGACATCCAGATGATGCTCAATCACCATGATGCTGTGCCCCATTTCGACGATGCGTTGAAACACAGCCAGCAACTGCTGCACGTCCTGCCGGTGAAGTCCAGTGGTGGGCTCATCGAGCAAAAGCAGGCACTTTCCCGCACGGGAATCCGCCTCCTGAATCGCCCGCACCACCTTGAGCCGCTGCGATTCGCCACCCGACAGCGTATTCATTGCCTGCCCCATCTGCAGGTATCCCAAACCGACCTCAGCCAGAGGCTTCAGGCACGCCACAATCGCCGGCTTCGAACGGAAAAAGCCGATCGCCCGATCGATGTCCATCTCCAACACGTCCGCAATGCTCTTGTCATTCCAGACAATTTCCAAGACCTCCGGTTTGAAGCGTTTGCCTTCGCACACCGGGCATTTCACAAACACATCCGAGAGGAATTGCATCTCGATCTGCTCATACCCCAGCCCCTGACAATGGGGACAACGGCCCTCACCGCTGTTGAACGAAAACTCGGATGCCGTAAATCCCGCACCCGTGGCCGATGGAGTGGACGCAAAGAGTTTGCGGACCGCATCCCATGCGCCCGTAAATAGAGCCGGATTCGAGCGTGGGGTCCTGGAAACCGCACTCTGATCCACAAACACGACCTCCAATGCGGGATCGGTGATCTCGATACCCGCCATCATCGCCACCTCATCGACGGATTGGCCCTTGAGCTGGAGCAAACCCTGATGAATGACATGGTTCAGGAGGGTCGACTTTCCCGATCCGGAGACCCCTGTAATGCAGACCAAGCGCTGAAGCGGCAACCGGAGCGAAAGCTCGCGGATGTTGTGCATCGACGCCCGCTCCACACCGACAAAGCCCTCCGGAACCGGCCCGCTCGCGGTTCCCTTGCCATTCACCGCAATTGATCCGGTCTGCGCAAGGGATACCACACGATGCCGGGATCCATCGGCATAGCCCTCCACACCCGAAAGGAACCGACCCGTTGGAGAGTCGTCCTTCTTGCGAATGCCATCCACCGTTCCGGCATAGACCACACGGCCCCCGCCATTTCCCGGCCTGGGTCCCATCTCGATGATATGATCGGCGGCCTCCATCACCGACTCATCATGCTCCACCACCACCACGGTGTTGCCCATATCCGTCAGGCGGCGAAGGATACGGATCAGACGTCCGATGTCGCGCGAATGCAAGCCCACGGACGGTTCATCCAGAACAAAAAGCGTGTCGGTAAGCTGTGTGCCCAGACAAGCCGTCAGGTTCACCCGCTCAACCTCACCACCACTCAGTGATCGTGAACTCCGGTCAAGCGTGAGGTATCCCAAGCCGACCTCCACCAGGTAATGCAGACGGGTGAGGATCCCCTCGCGGGCGGTATCCACCTGCGGATTCCCCACCGGCTCAGTCTGCTCCCGTATCAGGGCCTCAAGGTCACCGACCGGCATCGCGAAAAGATCCGCCAGTCCCAAACCGTTCCACTTCCAATTGCGCGATTCGGCGTTGAAGCGGGCACCACCGCAGTCCGGACAACGCACATACGAGCGGTAGCGCGACAGAAACACCCGCACATGCATCTTGTAGGTGTTGGCCTGAAGAAAATCGAAGAATCCCTTCACCCCATACCAACTGCCCTTCTTCTCAAAATCACCGACCTGATAGCCCGGCTCACCCTCGATCACGAACTCGCGATGCTCCGGCTGCATGTCCATCCAAGGCACATTGGCCGGAATACCCTTGCGCTTGCAGGCCCGCAACAGATCCTGAAGGCTCTCCTGATAGACCTCTCCGCTGAATGGACGGATCGCACCAGCCTTCAGAGACAGCCGCTTGTCGGGCAAAACCAGATTGTAATCCACCTCGATCACACGGCCGAAACCGCGACAACGCGGACACGCACCTATCGGGTTGTTGAAAGAAAACAGCGCCGGCGACTTCGGCTTGAAGACGCGTCCGGTCTCAGGCGAGTGCAGACCCCGCGAAAAATGCCCGAGCAGAACCCCATCCGGAGCGACCACCCGCAGCTCACCGCCGCCGAAGTGCATCGCATGGTCCGCCGATTCCAGGAAGCGCGGATAATCCTTTTCCGACAGAGTCAACCGATCCTGAATCACCTCAATCCGCGAAGTGCCCTCAATCGCAGCCGCCCAATCCGCATCCTCCTCGATCCGGAGCACGCGATCCGCCCAGAGCCTCGAATACCCCTGTCCCAGCAGGGACTCCCGCACCTCGGCCCAATCCAGGTTGTCGGGTTTCGTCAGACGGAAAAGCAGCATGACCTCCCGCCCCAGATGCCCCTCAGCCTGCAACTGCTCCCATATCACCTCGGGTCGCTCATCCACCACTTTCCGGCCGGTATCGGGATCAAACAACTCAGCGTGGTGGGTGAACCACACCTTGAAATAGTCACACAGCTCGGTCATCGTGCCCACGGTTGAGCGGGAAGTCTTGACCGTATTGCTCTGCCGGATGGCGATGGATGGGCGGATATTCTCAACCGAATCCAGATCCGGTTTATCAAGCAGGTCCAAAAACTGGCGGGTATAGGAACTGAAGGTTTCCACGTAGCGCCGCTGACCTTCCGCATGCAGGGTCTCAAATACAAGCGAGCTCTTTCCGGTCCCGCTCAATCCCGTCACCACCGTCAACTTTCCGAGGGGAATGCTGACATCGATCCCCTTGAGGTTATTCTGGCGCACCCCTTTCAGCAGGATAGCCTCCACCGGCTCCCCCCTTGGCGAACGTCCATTCAACAATGCTGATTCCATATTCATCCTGTGCTACCCGCATTCATCTCCCACTCGCGGGAGACAACAATCAGAGCCCGTTCGGGACAACATGCAAGTCAACACACTGCTTTGATTCAAGCAAGCAATATGTGCACATAGTTTCAGTATTCCGCGCCGTTATACAAGGGATCCGTACACGAAAATGGCGAAGAGGTGTTTTATTACCTCTCCGCCAAAAATGGTGAGTCTCCCGAATTGTGCCGTGGCACTATCGGGTCATGAATCAGATACGCTAAGCTCAGTTGGCGTTCGCAAGATCAACCAAGCGCTTTTCCTTAACCTTGCTGGCGCGCTTACCAATTCTCTCGCGCAGGTAATACATGCGGGCCTTCATCGTCACGCTCTCGCGGTCGACTTCGACCTTCTCGATGTTCGGTGAATTCACCGGAAACACACGCTCGACGCCCACGCCCGAAGCGATACGGCGGACCGTGAAAGATTCATGAATGCCCGATCCTTTACGCGAAATCACGATTCCGGCAAAAATCTGGATACGTTCCTTATCCCCTTCCTTGACGCGGGTATGCACACGCACACCATCGCCCACTTTGAAAGAACCCATATCTTTCAGCTGCTCACGGGTGACTTCATTAATAATCTGATTCATAAGTAACTCCTTTTCAATAAATTGTTCAACTCACTCTCAACAGGTCGGGACGCCGCCGTCCGGTCTTCTCCGCCTGACGCTCCCTGCGCCAACGGGCAATTTCCCCATGGTTTCCATTGAGCAAAACCTCCGGCACCTGCATTCCCCTGAATTCCGCCGGGCGGGTATACTGGGGAAAACTCAGCAAATCTCCGGCAAACGAATCCTGCTCAACCGACATCGGCTCTCCGAGGACCCCCGGGACAAAACGGCTGACACAATCCACCAGCACGGCTGCGGGAAGCGTTCCGTTTGTCAAAACGTAATCACCGATACTGATCTCACGGTCAATCCAACCATCCCTCACCCGCTGATCGATACCTTCGTAGTGACCACTCAGCAGGATAAGGTGTTTACCGGTCGCCAACTCCGAAGCAACACCCCGGCTGAGGGGCTCGCCATCCGGCGCCATGTAAATCGTGATACTCTCCTCCCGGCGAAGGGACTCAATCGCACGGACAATCGGCTCGGGCTTCATCAACATGCCGGCACCACCCCCGAAAGGACGGTCGTCGGTCACCTGATGTTTGTCAGTCGCCCAGTCGCGGATGTTGTGTACCCGCAACTCAAGGACGCCATTCTGAACCGCGCGTCCGAGCATGCTCGCGCTGAAAAACCCCTCCACCATTTCGGGGAAGAGCGTCAGCAAATCGATGCTCAGCAACGCACTCACAGTCAAACATCCTTCTCACGTTCAGCATACGGGATCGGAAAACCTCACCCGGGATACTCAGGATGCAGCGGTTGCCGCCTGGGCGACACGCACCTTGCGAAGGATATCGCGGGCAGTATCGGTGGGCTTTGCGCCAACGCCTACCCAGTAGTCCGCACGGGCCAGATCAATCCGGAATTCCACATCCTGTCCACCTGCCTGAGGTGCATAGGTGCCGAGCAATTCAACGAAACGCCCATCGCGACGCGATTTATCTTCCGCCACGACCATACGGTATACCGGTGCGTGACGTGTTCCATGCCTTTGGAGTCTGATTTTGAGAGCCATAGTCTTTCAAGTCCCTGATTAGATAAAAACAGCCTAGTCAATCGCGGTCCGCACCGTTGTCAATCCGTTAATTTGCCGGATTTCAAAAGAACGAAGGGACACGCGTAGGAAACGGGTCTTGACAAGCAAGTCCGGGCGTTATGCGCTTGCCGGTTTAATACTAAACAAAGATCATGAGTATTGGACTGCTATTCTCCGGTCAGGGAGCACAAACCGTTGGCATGGGCAAATCGCTCTACGACAACGCGCCCACCGCCAAGGCATTGTATGACCGGGCCGATGCTATTCTCGGATGGAGCATCACTTCCGCATCCTTCGATGGACCGGACACCCTGCTCACCGAAACACGGGTATGTCAGCCGGCCCTCTATGTTCATGGGTTCGCGGTGTTTTCGGTGCTGCGCGAAAAAGGCCTGCTTCCTCAAATCGGGGCCGCCACCGGGCTCAGCCTCGGGGAATTGACCGCCTTGGCCAGTGCCAACGTGTTCGATTTCGAAACCGGCCTCCGTCTGGTCGCCCGTCGCGGCGAACTCATGCAAAAGGCATGCGATGCCACCAAGGGATCAATGGCAAGCCTCATTGGAGGCGATCGCAACACAGCCGAACAGCTCTGCAAGGACTGCGATGTCGAGATGGCAAACCTCAATTGCCCCGGCCAAATTGTAATCTCCGGAGAGGCTGCCAAGATCGCCTCCGCGGTGGAAAAAGCATCCACCATGGGCTTCAAGATGGTCAAGCAGCTCAATGTGGCAGGAGCCTATCACAGCCGCCTGATGGTTTCAGCGCGCGATGCCTACGCAGAATTTTTGAAGGAATTCACCTTCCGCAGTCCGGCATTCCCGGTCTACACAAACACCACCGGAAAAGCGGTTTCCGATCCCGAAGCGATCAAGGCCGCATTGGTTCGCCAGATCGTGTCGTCGGTGTTGTTCGAAGATTGCATGCGCAACGCGCAGTCCGAAAACAACATTTCAAAGTTCGTTGAATGCGGCATCGGCAAAGTCCTCGCTGGACTGGTCCGCCGCACCGACAAGTCCTGGACAGTCCTCTCTGTCTCGGAATATCAGGAGATCCCGGAAAGCCTTTGATGGAGTCACTCGCCAACATCCGCAACTTCTCCATCATCGCGCACGTCGATCACGGCAAAACCACACTTTCGGATCGCTTGCTGGAGCTTACCCGAACGGTGGACCAGCGCTTGATGAAGGATCAGCTCCTCGATTCCATGGATTTGGAACGGGAACGGGGTATCACGATCAAGTGCCATCCGGTTTCGATGGTCTACCGCGACGCGAAGGGAAAGGAGTGGTTGATCAACCTCATCGACACCCCCGGGCATGTGGATTTTTCGTATGAAGTATCCCGAAGCCTGGCTGCGTGCGAAGGTGCGTTGTTGCTGATTGATGCAGCGCAGGGAGTAGAGGCCCAGACCGTCGCCAATGCCCATCTGGCCACCGCGCAGGGGTTGACCATCATTCCGGTTATCAACAAGATTGACCTTCCCAGTGCCGATGTGGAAACCGCCATGCATCAGATTGAGGATGTGCTGACGATCCCATCGGAAGAGGCCATTTTGGCCAGCGGCAAAACCGGGCAGGGAATCAATGACATTATGGAGGCGATTGTCGCCCGCGTGCCCGATCCGCGGTGGGCCGACTATCCGGCAACCCGCATCCTCATCTTCGACTCCGTTTACGACTCTTACAAGGGAGTAATCTGCTACGTCCGGGTCTTCTCGGGAGCGATCAAGACGGGAGACACCCTGATGCTCATGAGCGACGGTACGCGCATCCAGGTGAAGGAAGTGGGCCGGTTTTCGCCGAAGATGAAACCGGAGCCGGTCCTGTATCCAGGAAATGTGGGATACATCGTGACCAACATTAAGAGTGTATCCGAAGTCAAAATCGGTGACACCATCACCGACGCGTCCAAGCCCGCGCAAGACATGCTTCCAGGGTTCAAAGCGGTTCGCCCAATGGTCTTCAGCGGGATCTACCCGATTGATACCAACGACTACGGCAAACTGACCGCTGGCATGGGCAAGCTCAGGCTCAACGATGCAGCCTTGACCTACCAGCAGGAAAGCTCAGCTGCCCTCGGGTTCGGATTCCGCTGCGGTTTCCTCGGACTGCTTCACATGGAGATTGTCCAGGAACGCTTGAGGCGTGAGTACGACCTCGACATCATCTCCACCTATCCCAGCGTGGTCTATAAGGTCACCCTGACCGACGGTACCATGTATGAAATGGACAATCCCCTCCGTTTCCCGGACCCAAGCCAGTTGGATAAGATCGAAGAACCGATCATCAAGGCACACATTCACACCCCGAACAACTACATCGGGGACCTCCTCGCGCTGATTTCCGAAAAACGCGGCTACTGCGACCACACCGAAACACTTGACCCCACCCGCATCATGATCGTGGCGGTCTTGCCCCTCAACGAGATCCTCATCGATTTCAATGACCGGCTCAAGAGCATCACACGCGGTTACGGGAGCATGGACTACGAGATGGCCGGCTATCAGGAAAGTGATCTCGTGCGCATGGATATTCTCGTCAATAGTGAACCGGTGGACGCCTTCGCCTCGATTGTCCACAAGGACAAAGCCGAGGGACGCGGACGGGTGCTTTGCGAAAAGCTCAAGGATATCCTTCCACGCCAGCTTTTTAAAATCGCGATCCAGGCCGCTATCGGTGGCAAGGTTGTCGCCCGCGAAACCGTCGGAGCCTACCGCAAGGACGTGACCGCGAAGTGCTACGGAGGGGACATCACCCGCAAACGCAAGCTCCTTGAAAAGCAGAAGGAAGGAAAAAAACGGATGAAGCAGATCGGCAATGTCTCGATTCCACAGGAGGCGTTTGTGAGCATCCTCAAAAACACGTCCAGTTCCTGATCGCATTTGCTTCCTATCCCGGTTTCGGATTAAATTTAAACATTCATGAGCACATCCCACCTCAAGACTCTCCGCAAAAAGGCAGTGGAGCTGATCCGGCTCGGCGACAAAGTCTACCACTACCGGCGTGACGTGATGGCCGCAGCGGATATCACCACCCTGCGGAATTGTGCTTCGACCCTGGAAGAAGCCTTTCGGGACAAGAAGACCAAGGAAGCGGATCTCGAAGCGGCGCTCCACGCTCAACACGAGATCCTATCGAAAGTCGGCGGCGAGATTTACCCGGTGCGGTTCGTGAATGACAACGTGGAAACCTTGCTCGCGATTGCCATCGTTATCCTGAGCTTCCGCCTGTTCTTTTTCCAGCCCTTCGTCATTCCCACCAGCTCAATGTATCCGACCTACTTCGGACGTGAGCCCGATGCGGTCTCCCAATCCGAAAAAGCCCCACCCATCCACCAACGGATCCTGCGCAAAATCCTGCGTGGGGCCTCCCATTACAAAGTGGAAGCCAAAACATCCGGAACGATCTCCATTCCATTGGGAGGTAATCCCGAGCGCGGCATAATCCGGGGATTCTATTCCGAGGAGGTCTGGGGTCGTAAATGGGCGGGTCTTCTTCCTGCCAAGTACCGCGAATACACGATCTATGTCGGCAACACAAAGCACACCATCCGGGTGCCCATCGAATTCAACCTCGACAATGTCTTGCTCGAGGCATTTTTCCCGGGTGCTGAAAGCCTTGCTGACGCCTATCGCGGACTGGTTAACAAACGGGATGGGGTCACCTTCGAAAATGGCCAGGTTCGCCTGTCGACATTAAAAGAGGCTACTGAAGGGCAATCCATTCTGCGTTTTGATATCCTCATGGGAGATGCCCTCTTCGTGAACCGGTTCTGGTATCACTTCGCGCAACCGAAAGCGGGAGATCCCATCGTGTTCCGCACCGGCGGTTTCATGAACCGCGCAGGGTATCCGAGCATGTTGACCGATGACAAATACTACATCAAACGGCTCGCGGGCATGCCGGGTCAGAAGCTTGAAGTAAAAAACCACGCCCTTTTGGCCGATGGCGTCCCGGCGTCCGGTGCTGATGCGTTCGGCAAGAATGCCCAACAGGTTGAAGATTATCCCGGCTACACCAACGTGGGCCTTCTGCAGGCTGGCATGAGTTACGAAGTACCGCAGGGATACTACTTTGCAATGGGTGACAATTCGTCGAACAGCTTTGATAGTCGCTACTTCGGACCCGTTCCCGATAAGGAAGTCATCGGAAAAGCCGCCTTCATCTACTTCCCCTTTACCAAACGTTGGGGACCCGCGAAGTGAGCATCCTTCACCTCCAGCCTGCCTGTCGCCAGAACCCGTCATTGTCCCCATCATCGTGAACCCGCGGCAAAAAACACGCTCAACTGAGCAAACCCGGCATCCGGGCATAGGGTAATCCGATTGCACAACCTATGATCCGCTTGATGCTTCAGTGCCCCGATAGCCGGACCGCCCACACTTGGCCTGGTCAAATTGCACAAGGAATATGAACGAAGTCAGGGACGATCCGGCATTGGTTGAACGTGCCCTTCTCGTTGGAATCGAACGGCAAGGGCAGGGGCAAAACGATACCCTTTCGATGCTAGCTGAACTGGTCGAGTTGGTCGAGACGCTGACCATCAAAGTGGTCGAGACCACCTGGATCAAGCTTCGCCAGCCTCAGGCAGCCTACCTTCTCGGCGAGGGACAAGCCAACGATATCGTGGCACTCGCCAAAGCAAACGAGTGCGATGTAATCGTGTTCGATGATGAACTCACTGCGGGACAACAGCGCAATTGGGAAAGGCTGGCGGGATGCCTCGTCATCGACCGGCAGGAGGTCATTATCGACATCTTTGCGCGCAGGGCACAGACACGTGAGGCAAAGCTTCAGGTCGAACTCGCCCGCATGGAATACAACTTGCCCCGGCTCAAGCGCGCATGGACCCACCTCAGCCGCCAACGCGGCGGCGGCGTTACCCAGCGCGGCGAAGGCGAAACCCAGCTCGAGCTCGACCAGCGTTTCGTTCGCAGCCGCATCGCCAAACTCAAGATTGAGCTTTCCGAAGTTATCCGGCACCGCAAGGTTCAACGCAACAAACGCACCCGCATCCCCCTCCCGACCGCTGCCATCATTGGCTACACCAACGCCGGAAAATCATCGATCCTCAATCACCTGACCCGCTCCGCGGTTCTGGAGGAAGACAAGCTTTTCGCCACTCTTGATCCGACTTCACGCCGGCTCAAGCTGCCCTGCGGCCAAACCCTCATCCTCACCGACACTGTCGGCTTCGTACGCAAGCTGCCCCATCGCCTGGTCCAGGCCTTCAAAGCAACGCTGGAGGAAGCTGTCGTCGCCGATTGGCTCATCCATGTCGTCGACATTTCCCAGCCCGAGATCGACGTCCACATCGAGACTACCCTCAACGTGATCGATGAACTCGGTGCCTCCGCCAACCCGCGTCTGCTGGTCTTCAACAAACTTGACCTGCTTCCGGCAGGCAGCGAACTGCCCACTCAACTGGCCAGCCGCTTCCCCGATGCCGTATTCTCCAGCACCAAGGCCCCCGGAGGGCTGGACTCGCTCACCGCCCGATTGGACCGTCTGGCATCCGAGCAACACAATCCAACCGAATTGCTGATTCCATACGACCGCTTCGATTTGGTCAACCAACTGCATGCGGCCGGGGCAATCACGCGCAAAAAGCCGCTTCCAGAAGGGCTCTACATTTCGGGAAATATTCCGGATCGCTTGGCCGGCTCCACGGCTCCCTACATCTTGCCCGCCGGCAGCGAAATCCATTCGCAGCTCGATCTCCCGTGATTTGAAGTCGCCTTCAATCACCGATTCGCCATTCTTGTCGACATGAACCAGCGTTCCCCGGTGCGGTATCATCCCTCACCCGTTTTCACATCTCCGTTCTTCCCCCAAACACCTCCCGGATGAAACCAGACCCTACCATAATCGTGGAAGTCCGGATCATCTCCCGGATTGAGAAGCCCCTCACCTACGCGGTTCCATCGTTTCTGGAAAAACCTGCTATCGGATCATTGGTGAGGATCCCCCTCATGCGCGGAACCGAACTGGGCATCGTCAGTTCTTACCCCGCCTCCATCGACTTTCCAAAGTCCAAACTGAGGAATATCCTCGAGGTCCTCTATCCGTATCCGTTGATTGCATCCGATACCCTCACACTCGCGACGTGGATGGCATCCTACTACGGATGCACCACCGCACAGGTGATGGACCGCATTCTGCCTCCGGGAATCCGCAAGGGACTCGGCGCAAAGGAAGAAGTTTCGCTGGCCCTCACCCAAGCCGGTCGGGAAGTTGAGCTCCCCACCCTTGCCCGCCGGGCACCCAAGCAGCAAGCGCTCATCACCCTCCTTCTCTCCCAACCGGGCCCGGTTTCAAAACCCGCAGCAATCAAAGCAGCCCGCATCTCGCCCGCAGTCTGCCAGGAACTCATCCGCAAGGGTTGGATCGAGGAAATCCGCAAAAACATCGATCGGATCGGCTACGAGGACGAAGCCGCGGCCGGCGACACCCTGCGCCCGATCGAACATGCCCTCACCGAAGAACAGCAAATCGCGGTCGACACCCTGCGCCCGATCCTTGATGCACAATCCTTTCAGCCCGTCCTCCTCCACGGAGTAACAGGGTCCGGCAAAACCGAGGTCTACGTCAAGGCCCTCCAGCATGTGCTAACCGAGCCGGGAGCCACTGCCCTCTTTCTCGTCCCCGAAGTCGCGCTCGCACCTCAAACCGTCGGCACCCTCCGGGCCCGCCTCGAAGCGCTCGGAGTGCATGTCGTGGTCTGGCACAGCCACCTCTCGGAAGGGGAACGGCGCGACAGTTGGCTGCGCATCGCCCGTGGGGAATCCAGGGTCGTGGTTGGGGCGCGTTCGGCCATCTTCACGCCGCTCAACAACCTCCGGCTCATCATCGTCGACGAAGAACACGAGCCCGCCTACAAGCAGGAGGAGACCCCCCGCTACCACGGCCGGGATCTTGCGGTCTACCGCGCCAAACTCAACAACGCCACCGTCATTCTTGGCTCCGCCACACCCTCGCTCGAATCCCTCTACAACGTCCGGGTCGGCAAATACCAGGTGATCCGCATGAACCACAGGGTCGATAACCGAACCCTCCCCACCACCCAGATCGTGGACATGCGGCGGGAGTTCCGGAAAAACAAGCAGCTCACCATCATCTCCAATCCGCTCAAAGAGCTCCTCCTCGACCGCTTTGAAAAACGCGAACAAAGCATCCTCTTCCTCAACCGGCGCGGCTACTCCACCCACATGATCTGCCCCGATTGCGGATGGGTCGCCCTATCCGAGGAATGCAGCATCCCGCTCACCTACCATCGCAGTGGCAATATCCTCAAGTGCCATCTCACCGGATACGAGATTCCCGTTCCGGCCCGCTGTCCCCAATGCCAATCCGCAAAAATCCATGGAGAAGGATTCGGCACCCAGAAAGTTGAAGATGTGGTCAAGGCCATACTCCCCCGGGCAAAAGTCTGCCGAATCGACGCGGATACGATGAACAAACGTCACCTCTTTCGCACCATCCTCTCCGACTTCCGCTCCGGGCGCATCGACATCCTTGTCGGCACCCAGATGATCGCCAAAGGGCTCGATTTTCCTAACGTCACCCTGGTCGCGCTCATCAACGCCGATCAATCCCTCTACATGGAGGATTTCCGGGCGGCGGAACGCACATTTCAACTCCTGGTGCAGGTCTCTGGACGGGCCGGCCGCGGCGAGAAAGCCGGTGAGGTTATCGTGCAGACCTCCACCCCGCACGCATCCCCCATCCAATTCGCCCGCAGGTGCGACTTCGATGGCTTCCTCGACGAGGAAATCGAACTCCGGCGGGAATTCAATTACCCTCCATTCCGCCACCTCATCCGGCACCTCATCCGCTGCCGCAACCCCGAGAAAGCGAATTTCTACGCACAGAACTGGCGCAAGCACCTCGATGCCGCCAGTATTCCCGACCTCGAGATCCGTGGCCCGGTATCGGCCCCAGTGGAGAAAATCAACGGCGAATACCGGGTCCAGCTCTGGTATTTCGCCGCACGCGTTATCCAGAGCATGCACCAAATCCAGCAACTCCGTGAATCCTTCGAGTGGGACAAGGATATTCAGGAACACATCGACGTCGACGCCTTCAACCTAATGTGATCTATCCTGTGCCTCAAACCCCGCACCGATGATCGGCATATCGATAACTTCATCTGATCATCCACGTTTCCTCTTTCCTTCTCTCATGGATCATCACGCATCTCCCGATGCCTTTGGATACCCTCACGAAGACTCTCCATAATCGCCACGTCCGCCGGATCTGAACTGTTCAATGCGGCAGCGTGGTCAAACACAGCGATCGCTTCCTCGATACGACCAGACTCAAAGTAGAGCCTTGCCAAAAATGGAAGTCCACTTTGCCGGCGATCATTTGTGGCCGAAACATATCTCTCCTGCCACTCAATTGCCTTGTCGAGATTATTCAAATTCAACTCACAAACAGCCAAATAATGAAGAAAAAGCCCATTCAAATAGCCATTTTCAATCCCGTTTTCACAAATCTCTTTCGCAACACCATACTCTCCTTTCTCAAGAAGATCTGACACAAGCATTGAATCAACAAGCTCATGACGTATTCCGTTACTGTATGCGTTGTAAACAATCAAACTACTACTTTTCCAGGTTCCAATGTGGAAATAACATAATACCGCTAAAAACAGAACCCACAAACCAAACCCAATCCGAAACCAAAACGTCACCCTAAGACCTGTATATTTCGATACAATAGACTCCATCACACCAGAAAGCATCAACAAAAGGCCAATTATCGGACCATACATATACCGATCTGCGTACATATGCCATCCGATGGAAATAAAACCAATCATCGGAACCAAGCTGAACAGAAAAAACAACCATCCGATCATCACTTTTCCGCATGAAATCTTCCTGTATTTGAAAACCAAAAACGAAACCAGCACCAAGACCATTGCCTGGAACATGGTCAAATAAATACTAACACCACGAATAAAAGGGTATATTATTGAGAGATTGTCTGGATAAATAAAATGAACAAAATGCCAGAAATACCCATAAATTACACACTGAATCCGCTCAAACACTGACACTTCATTAACATTCGAAACAGCCCCATCATCAACTTGTGCGAAATATGTTAATATACAGATCACAAAAGAGAACACAACATAAGGAATCAGCCTCAGGATAAGATGACCAATCCGGCGAAAACGATCATCCGATCTCATTTCAAAACCATCATTAACAATATACTCAACAAAAACAAGCAATAATGGCATCGTCACATAAGTTGCTTTTGACAACAATGAAAACACATACATCAAAACAGATAAAGACAGATAGAATCTCTTATTTATCACCGATTCATTTTTCAAAACTTTAATATATAATATTACAGATGGAAGAAAGAAAAACGACGCCATTACTGACTTCCTTTGAGATATCCAAGCAACTCCCTCAACCAATACAGGATGACAAACAAACACAATTGACAATAGTATTGCATTTGTTTTTGAGACGCCCAAACAACGAAATAAAATCAACAGAAAAAATGAATTTACAGCATGAAACAAAACATTCACAAAAGCGAATACGCCTGGGCTATTTCCAAATAGTTCAAAATCCAGTGAATGAGATATCAGCGTTAGTGGATGATAATTTGCGATTCGAAAATCCGAAAAAGCCCAACACACGTTATCCCATGAGAGTCCACTCGAGACGTAAGAGTTATTATAAGTATAAAGTGCATCATCGAAATGAATGTAGTCATGATGCAACACCTGAAAATATAACATCACTCCGACAATAGGCGGAATTAAAAAGGCGACATTAGAAATCGGGGATTTGTGGCTCATACCTTCAAAACGGAAAATTCGACCAGTCAAATAATCGATTTATCAACGGCCTTACAAGATATTTTCCATTTCAACGTTCTGGATTCGCCTTTGACTCCGCGTCCCGATTTCCCGTTGATATCCAATCGATGGGATGACAAAGCCAAATTTACGCGCACTCCAGCCCACCCAAGGGCGACCGAAGGTTATGATTTGTAGGCATTTATGGAAAGCGAACGCAAAAAGATAAAGAAAATAATAAGATAATCTGTACTTTTTGCGAATGATTTGAGATAGGTGTCAGTCAGCACCCAAAGTGTACCAGTGGTCAGCAGTTGAAAGTGTACCACCCTTGAGCGGAAAAAGCCATGAAATGAGGCATGGCGAATCGACTCAGGATGGACATACAAAAGGCAATCGAAGGG
>JAQVLM010000318.1 GCA_028704125.1 Opitutales bacterium | reverse complement strand
TCGACATTCTTCGTTACGCTAAATCAACAGGAACAGTCATTCTCACCAATGACACCGATTTTGGCTCCATTCTCGCGGCAACCCAATTCCAGAGTCCAAGCGTTTTTCTGATTCGCTCTATGGTCCTTGATCCAAAAGCAATTGGAGCTCAAGTGTTCCGTTGCTTCAACGAATGCTTACCTGACCTGCAAAACGGAGCCTTGATCAGTTTCGATCTCGAGAAATCGCGGATCCGTCGCCTTCCAATTGAATAGCCCCCAGTTTCCAATAACGCTACGTGCTCCGTGGTAAAAAATTCTTCGTCGAACCTGCTGACCCGAGCTTGCGAGGGGCATAGTCGTCCGCGCAGCGGATCTTAGCGAGCCCAACGGGGCGAAAGTTGTTGATCAACTCTTTGGATTTAACATCGCTCGCGAGGCTCGCTATAAGCCCTTCGGGCCACATACGTTTTGCTGGCGAAAAACAACAGATCAAGAATTCTAATCTTCCGGAGAGGGTGGCTTCAGCCATCCTCTGCCCAGTTCTCGCGCTCCGGCACCTGTTTCTGCCCATGGCTTGCGGATGAGCGGGGACGCTCATCCCTACCCGTAACGTCCCTTCCCATAGTAGCGGGAGCATCCCTGCTCGCGGCCACTCTTCATCTTCCCATCCACAGGATAGGAACCATCCTCATCCCTCTGTGTTTTCTGTGATCTCTGTGGCAAGAACCCTTTGTCCAACCCAAAGTACCACTCACCCGCCCACTCATGGAATCCCCTCACGCTGGTAGGGCGAACCGTCCCGGTGAGCCGCTCTTCCCTCCCATTTTCGTGATTTTAGCGCCTTTCGTGGTTCATCCCATCTCTCCGCGCTCTCAGCGCCCCTGCGCGAGAACCCTCTTATATTTCCCCGACCCTCTGAATGAGACCATCGGACATTGGTCATTGGAAATCGACTATCGGGCTCATGCCTCCCCTATCAGTGTTCATCAGTGTCCATCAGTGGTTAAAAAACTTCTCATCCTCAGATTCTCGCCGATTGAAACTCCAATTCTCCTCCCTTTGTGCTCTTGCGCCCTTCGTGGTAAAGAATCTTCAATTCAATCTTCCTTGGGGTCTTCGGATCTTGCACTGCCCCGATATCTCAAAGAGCGATGGGGGACAGTGCGAAAGCTGCATGCAGCGTCAAACGGGCGTGAGTCAAATCTTCTTCAATCCTGAAAACCCGGTAGATCCTGTTTATCCTGTCCAATGATCAAGTCGGGCTGAATGCGCTTGCCTGACATCGGGCTTGTCGATTCACAGCTATTCCCGGATAAACCAGATTCCGATGAAAGAAGATAACGCCATACCGCACTCCGGCCAAAACCCTCACGAGTTACTTCCGGTGGTCGACGATCAGGACCGCCAGATCGGGGCGCTCCCGCGCTGGCAGGTGCACCGGGACGGACTCAAGCACCGTGCGGTTCATATCCTGGTTTCGAGGAGCGACGGAAAGGTCTACCTTCAGCAAAGGGCACTCACCAAGGATAGTGCGCCCGGAAAATGGGACTCCTCGAGCTCCGGCCATGTTGACCCGGGCGAGAGTTATCCGGATGCCGCCATCCGCGAGCTCGACGAGGAACTGGGAATCAAACCCGAATCCGCTCCGGTCCAGATTGGAATCATCCCGGCTTCTCCGTCCACAGGCAATGAATTCACCGGTGTCTTCAAATGCTCAACGGAGCTCGAGCCAACGCCCAATCCGAATGAGATTCAGGATGGCAAGTGGCTGACACCAGCCGACATCGACGATTGGATCAGCAAAGAACCCTCCGCCTTCGCACGCTGTTTTCTTGAGGTCTGGCGTTACGCCCGGAAGGCCTGAATCATTTCCTCGTTGATGGCCCGGAAAGCCGCTGCCGGATCAGGAGCGGCGGTAATCGGGCGGCCAATCACCAGATACCGTGCACCGGCCCGAACCGCTTCTCCAGGCGTCATGATCCGCGACTGATCGTCCGCTGATGCGTCCGCCGGCCGCACTCCGGGAGTCACAAATATCAAATCCCTCACTCCGGCGGCCTGCAACAACCCCAGCTCCTGTGGCGAACACACCACGCCATCCACTCCACTTTCGCGGGCCAATCCGGCCAACCGCACGACCTCGTAGCCAACCTCGCCGGGAATTCCCACCCGGTTCATCGTGGCAACATCCATCGAAGTCAGGATCGTCACACCCAACAACCGGATGTGCGGAGCCACCCGGTCCCGGGCCTCGACAGCCGCACGCATCATCGGAACACCTCCAAGTGTGTGGAGGGTTGTCAGCGCAACCGGCAAATCCCCGATGCTCCGGATCGCGGACGCCACCGTGTTCGGGATGTCGAAGAGCTTCAGGTCCAGGAAAATCGAAAACCCTTCCTTGGCCAGTTCCTTCACAAAGCCATCGCCCCAGCGCAAATACATCTGGAGCCCGACTTTCACCCATTTCAAATCGCCTCCGATTCGCTCAATGACCCGCCATGCCTCGCGGGGAGTATCGAGGTCAAGCGGCAGAATGATTTCGGGAAGAGTCGGCGACGGATTTGCATTCATGGGTCCAAGTTTGAAGCACATTCACCCCACCAATTCAACCCGGATCACATAATCTCAGCCATGCAAGGCCTCCTGCAACGGTCGTGATCAAAGTTTTGTCCTATCCCTATCAGTTTTTTATGAAACAAGCCGTTGGAAAAGCATCCCAAACTATGCGAACCTGATATCAGGTAAGGATTACGAAGCCTGCGCATCTTCCAAACATCCGACCGATCTTCCTCAATAAATCGACGTGCCGGGAATGGATCCATTCTGCACCATGTGGGAACCTGTGCCCGTTCTCCGGCCAAATCAACCCATACCCACGACTCATGAAAACTCCCCCTGGATATAGATACTTATCGCTTCTCGCGGCTGGAGCCTTCGCGCTTTCAACCGCCCCGGCTGTTTACTCTCAATCGCAAGAGGAAACGCCCCAACGGGACGAGGTTTACCAACTCGATGTGATGGAAATCACCGGCAGTTTCGCTGCCAGCTTGGCTGTATCCGCCGAGAAGAAACAACTCGCTCCCCTCATCGTTGAAGTGATCTCAGCCGAAGATATCGGGAAACTTCCGGACACCAGTATTGCGGAGTCCCTCGCACGGCTCCCTGGGATCGCCACCCAGCGTGTCAACGGCCGGGCACAGATCCTGAGCATCCGCGGGCTCAACGAGAACTTCAGCTCAGCCACCCTCAACGGACGCGAACAGGTCACGACCGGTAGCGTTCGAGCCATCGAGTTTGACCAATACCCGGCCGAATTGCTTGCCGGCGCAGTGGTTTACAAAACGGGTGATGCCGGGCTTGTGGCACAGGGAATCGCTGGCGTGGTGGACCTGCGCACCGTCCGACCGCTCAGCTACGGCGAACGCTCGATCGCGGCGAGCACCTACTATGAATGGACCGAGCTTGATGCCCTCAACGCTGGTTCAGAACGCGGCGGATGGCGTTATTCGGCATCCTACATCGATCAATTCGCGGACGACACCGTCGGTATCGCCATCGGCTTTGCCTCGACCGATAAACCGGGACAGGGCAAGCAGTGGAATTCGTGGGGCTATCCACGCGCCTACTACGACGATGCCAATCCACTGGTCATCGGAGGAGCGAAGCCCTTCATCCGTTCGAGTGCTTTGGAACGCAACGGCCTCCTCGGGGTAATCGAATGGAAACCTCAGGAAAACATCCGTTCCACCCTGGACCTCTACTACACAAAGTTTGAAGAGGAACAAATGCTGCGGGGTATCGAATTCCCGCTGCAATGGAGCTCGGCCGTTCTCGAACCGGGATACACTGCCGATCGCGGATTAGTCACCCAAGGTGCATTCTCCAACGTCAAGGGTGTTATGCGTAACGACATCGTTACCCGCGACGCCGACATCTACGCTATCGGATGGAACCTCGAGATCACCGATTTGGGAGCATGGACCGCCAACTTCGACGTTGGTTACTCCAAGATCAACCGTGAGGACACCGTTCTGGAAACCTACTCCGGCACCGGAACTGCGGGCGAAGGCGCTACCGATACCCTTGGCTTCACCATGGGCGGGGATCGTGGAGCAACCTTCTCTCCGTCCATCAACTATGCCGACGCGAACCTGATCATGCTCACCAGTCCTCAGGGATGGGGCGGTGATGTGGTTCCAGGCGGACAACTCGGATACCTCAAGAGCCCCGAAAGCGAAGACAAGCTCCTGCAACTCAAGGCATTTGCCACACGCGACATGGATGGGCTGTGGGATCTGTTCAGCAAATTTGAGGCCGGAGTGACCTACACAACCCGCGACAAGTATGAATACGAAAACGGATTCTACCTCGCTGGAAAGAATGGAGCCACCTCGCTTCCTCTTCCTTCCAAGACGGGTGTGAGTGACCTCAGCTTCATCGGAATCCCGGGTCAAATCAGCTATGATCCGATTGCCGCACTCAACAGCGGGATCTACGACTTGATCCAAAACCCGAATGCGGACGTGCTCTCGGCAGACTGGGATGTGGAGGAAATCCTGACAACCTTCTAC
>JAQVLM010000317.1 GCA_028704125.1 Opitutales bacterium | reverse complement strand
AACGGAATGGCATGGATACTGCGAATGAACAGGCCATTAACCTAATCATCATTATGAACCTGTTCAAAAAAATCCATATTCAAATCCGTTCCGGTATTGAGGAACTTCTCAACAGTGTTGAAAACCATGAAGCGGTCACGGAGGCTGCCATACGCGAATACCAGGAGTATTATGCGAAGGCCCGGGTGAAACTGGACCGGATCAAGGCGAGGGAGGTTGGACTACGCGAAAAGGCGGAAAAGGCACGGAAGGACGAAGGTCTGTGGAAAGGCCGGGCCACCTCAATCGCCGGGCAGGACCGCACGAAGGCATTGGCATGCATGAAAAGAGCCAAGGACGCGGAGGCGCAGGCACAAATCCTGGAGACCGATCTCGAAAACATGCGGCAGACGGTATCGGAGGTGGAGCAAACGGTCGACGCCATGCGATGCCGCATCGAGGAGATCAAGCGCAAGCGCGATCAATTGTCCGTGAGGGACTACCGGACCCGGACCCTGAGCGCGGCTTCGAACTCTGGCCGGGAGGACCCCGAGCTCGGTGCGATCTTTGAGCGCTGGGAGGAAAGGATACTCACGCGGGAGGTCATCTCGGAGCGGGAACAGACCAGCGGCGATAACCTGGCCCGGGAGCTGGACCAGAAGGAAAACGAGGCAGCGCTCGAAGCCGAACTGGATGCGTTGATCGCTTCCGGAGGAGAGGAGAAGGCATCATGAACCCGCGAAATGAAAGCATCCCGCCCGATGGGGAGGAGTGGCAGAACGGGATCGAATCCGAAGACTCCCCCAAGGTATTCAGGAAGGCGCTGCGTTTGATGCGCGCACTCGGCGTGGTGGTATTGGTGATCGCGGCATTTCTGTACGTCATGCGGGATGCAGCGGATGCGGGCTTACTCAGGGGATACTACACGTTCCTTGGATTCACCACACTGGTTGCAATCGGCGGCTGGATCGCCGCGCGCAAATGGAAGGACAGTGCGGGCGGGCGGGCGCTTCTCGGGATGGGAGCCGCCCTGCTTCCGGTCCACATGACACAACACGGAGGCTTCCTCATCGGGAACATCCGGGGAGATGTGTCCAGTCCGTGGTATGCGAGCGGAGGGGAACTCACCCTCCTGATGGCGCTTAGTGCGCCCATCCTGCTGATCACGACATGGCTGGGATACTCCGCCTGGCTGCGAAAACAAGCCCGGATACTCGTGCCTCTCTACCTTCTGACGAACATTGCGCTGCTGATTCCTGCCCGCGAAGGACCGTCGGTAGTATGGGTGGGTGTGGGAATGGCCATCCCCTGTTTCATCATTCTGGGCTGGCTGAGGGCGCGCAATGAGGTCATGGGAAGCGCAGAGGGGATCATCGCACGGGTCGCATTCGGATCGTCGTTTGCGCTACTGATTGGCAGGTGCGTGATGAACGGAAGCCCCACGCTCAGCCTGGTGGCGTTCGCCCTGGGATTGGTTGGGATCACCCTCTTCTACCCGGTAACCCGCGAACTGCGCCGCCCGCTATTGCGGAACTGGATGCGCGGCGGTGGCATCACGCTGATGAGTCTTGGCTGGTTTGTTTGGATGTGGGAACAGCTCTGGGTCCATAACCGCTTCATTCTTCCCATCGATTCGGACGGCCTGTCGTTAGTGCTGTGTATTCCTCCGATCATCGCGGCAAGCACGATGCTGCTCTTCAGCAACCCATCCGAAACCAGAGTCATGCGCCGGATACTCGGATGGATCGGTGTGGCTACGCTTGCCCTTGGGATACTCTATGCGCTCTGCCTGTTTCAGGCGGGGGTGAGCCTGGCGGTAGGCGCACTTGCACTGATGGGGGCGTTTGTAACGTCCGAGAAATGGATGCTGCGGGTCGGAGTGGCGACGGCAGCCATTGGAATCGTATCTTTCACCATCCTCGGATTCGAACAGGTGAAAGGGGTGAGTTGGATGGTATTGGCGACTGCCGGACTCATGCTGGTAATGGCAGTAAGCTATCTGGAAAACCGGGGCACCACCATCATGCGGTGGATCCGCGCCAGAATGGAATACTACCGCGACTGGCAATAGTTGCCATCAGGGCAGTCGATTATGGGTATCACCCCGGAGGGCGGGCGGTCCAACAAGGGCCCCTGCCCTCTTTTCTTTCGTAACCGAAACCGAAGAAAATCTGACGCGCCGCCTAGATGTAGTCGAGCAACGACACCTGCAGGATCCGGCTCGAACTCGACAGGGCAGCCTCGTAGCCCAACTGGGCCTGATTGAGCCGCACAGCGACCTCAGCCAGGTCGATTCCGACTTCTCCGGCGATTGAGCCATCCAATTGATTGAATAAAGCGGTATCGGCCTTCTTGGCAGTCTCCAGGCGCAGCTGCTTAAGTGCCAGATCCGTAGTGGCCACCACCAGCCGGTCATCGCTCGTCTCGATATCAGCGATCGCCGTTTTTACCGCCACATCATCATAGGTCGGACCTCCGAATGCATTGCGCAAATCGAGGATGTGCTGGATGTAGTTTTGGATATCCTCGTTGTATTGGGGGCTCAGGCGGGGCGCGATCTTGGTGTTGCTGCCCACATAATACTCCGCCTCCTCAAAATTCGGATCGGAGGGGTCCGTCGGACTCCCCTCATACACCACAGAATCGTCCGACAGATCCGGTATTACATTGTCATCGATCCGGTAAGGATCCTGAGCAAAATCGGTTCCTGCAAACAGGTAATTGTCCTCTGCCTTCGCATTCGCGAGATCGAGGGCCTGATTCACCAGATCATTCAGGCGACCCCATGCCGACTCGCGCTCAGTGGCGCTAGCCTGGGCATCGGTGGACTCCCCGATCGCGATCGCGAGGTCGCCCAACGCCCGCATCTCTGAAAGCTTCAATTCCGAGCTCTTGATCAGGTTCTCCGCGAGGATATTGTTGGTGTTGAATTGCAGGAGTTCGCGCTTCTCGGTGGTCCGGCGCATGGTGCGCGCCATCACGATCGGATCATCCTCCGGCAAGGTCACCTTGCGCCGGCTCGCCAACTGCTTGCTCAGATCGACCACAGTCGACTGATTTGTGGCAATCTGACGGATCAGGCTTTGCTGATAGGCACTGGTACTTACTCTGATATCACTCATTTCCGGATTCCTTTCTCATCCCGCGCGCCTATGAGCCGAAGCGATCGACCACTATCCCAAGAAGGGTATTGAGTACCTCGATCACCCGGGCCGACGCCTGGAATGAACGCTGATAGACCAGAATATTCGCCATCTCCTCATCGATGGAGACTCCCATCAACGAAGAACGGTTGTCCTTGAGCTGAGTCTCGATCAAGGCCTGATTCTGGATGAGCAAAGTGGTGTTGCTGACGTCGTTCCCGATCCGGTATGCCATGTCGGAGGTGTACTCCGAGAAGGTCCGGTCACCCAACCCCGCCAGCTTGGTTGCGGATAGTTCGGCAATGCCCTGGGCGACATCATTTGCGCCGGCGTTCCCCGACGAGGAGGTGCGGATCGCCGCGGGAGTCAGGTCACTCCACAATTGGATGTTAGCGGCGGTGATTGCCCCCAGATCGATCAGGTCGGGATTGTCATCGTCGTCAAAGAACTGAACGGGCACGGTCCCGTCGTCATGTATCCCGCTCACAGCCGTGGCGACCTCGCGGGCCAGCACGTCGAGCTCCTCCCGCATTCTCGCGAGTGGACCAATGGCGGACGCTCCGGCTCCACCAAACGGATCGGTGGTGGACCGGACGTGGAGCAGCCCATGCAAACTCCCACCCTGCGGATCCATGGCGGTAGGGTTCGGGGACGGACCCAAGGGCATCGTGGTGTCGTGGGTAAAATACAACTCGTTGGTCTCTGCATTAAAGCGGATCTCATTATCCACCATCGTGTTGCGAACCAGAAGAACTTCAGCCCCCGCACCGGGCGACTTATCCCTGGCGACCACAAGCACCTGACCATTGTTTGATTCGTGGGTTTCGAAATCGATGTATTTCGCAAGCTCCTCGAGTTTCTGCTGACGCAGGTCGCGCAGCTCCATTGCGCTGCCCGGCTTGGAGATCTCGAGCTTGGAAATCTGCCCGTTCAATGAGGCGATGTCGTTAATCAGGCTATTGGCGCGGGTCACATCCGCTTCAACCGCCCGGACCACATCCTCGTCCAGCGTGACGAGTTCGGCCGAAAGTTTGTTGAACTGTGCGACCATATCCTCCGCACTCGACACCACAAGAGCTCTCGCACTGGCGTCGGTGGGATTAGTCGCAAGTGAATGAAAAGCGTTGAAAAACCGGTCTATCGCGGCGGAAACACCGCTCCCCTCGTTTGCGGAAGTGGTTGTTCCCGTGAGGGTTTCCGGGGAATCGACATCCGCTGTGATCTGTTCACCCAGTATCGCCTGCAACTGACTGTAGATGCGTTTCTGGGCCTCGAGGGATCCACTCACCGCAGCCTCACGCACGATTTTGTCGTCCAGTATCGTATCCCGGATCTGGTTGATCTGGGTTTGCGAGTAACCTCCCGAAATCCCGAACTCCACCCGCTGGCGTGCGTAGTTCGTGCTATTGACGTTGGCGAGGTTCTTGCCGGCAATCTCGACCGCCTTCTG
>JAQVLM010000316.1 GCA_028704125.1 Opitutales bacterium | reverse complement strand
ATCAGTTCGCTATTGCCTCTTTCCTCCGACGAGCTTTATTCCCATTCTCGGAAAGAGGCAATGCGCCCACCCCACCTTCATATACAAATTTCACGCCCACCTGTCCAAGCAACCGATACCACATCAATTATCGTATGGGAACCTCTGTAGATTAGGCGAGGTGGACAGTTGTCTCCGGTATTGTATTTATCCCGTCAGGGAAAGGTCGATGGGCCGGTTTCCGGAGCGAGGGGTTCAAAAATAAAACGCAGACCACGCACATAGGATTCGAATTGCATGCCAGCGTGCCGTTCCCCGTCAATGACCCGGAAATCCCGTGCGAGATGAGGTTGTTGGCGGGAAGCGATGCGTGCGTTCATGCGCAGAATACTGCTCATGAAATCGGGTGATTCATTGCCTCCGACGGTCATGTAGAGCCTGGCACGAAGCTGTTTGCCTGACTTGGAGAAGGCGTCTTCATACTCGAGCAGCCATTCATTGCCAACTGAGACAGCGGGGGTGGCTGCAATGTACCCTTGGAAGAGATCCGGTTCGGTATACATCGTAAAGAGGGTGAAGAGTCCTCCCAGAGAGGCTCCGGACATCACCCGGAATGCCGGGTCTGCACGGTAGTTCCCTTCGACAAAGGGTATGACTTCATTCTTGATCATCTGGAGGAACTCAGCTGCTTTCCCGGAGGATTCTGCCGGCTCTCCGAACGGGACAGGCGAGAGCTCAAGACGCCTCAGGTCTCCGTAGTTAAGATTGTTCCCTGCGTATCCGAGCCCGACCACGATAAACTCGGGCGCGACTTTGTCATACACCAGTGAGCCGCGGATGCTCATCATTTTTTCGAAATCCCAGTAGGCATCGGTGACATATACTACCGGATAGCGTCTGTCTTTGTCGGTTCCGTAGCTGTCGGGGAGTCCAATATGAAGCTGGTATTGGCGTCCGTTTGGCGCTTTCGGGAGAACCCTCAGGTGTGAATTCCCTACGATATGAGGAGGGTATGGTGCGTCAGTAGAATCCTGGGCGGATAAGGAGGGAAGGGCAGGCTGGACAAGAATCGCAATGAGTCCGCATATCAGCAGGCGGCTGATGCGGATGGCGATCGATGGTCTTGTGTGGCATTGGCTGTCGCATGCCGATGCGGTGTGGCTGTGAAGTCGGGAGGGCGGAATCAGGTTCATCATGATCAGGGGTTGAGGTTTTTATAAATTGAACGCTGTATTGAAGCACTGAATGATGGACCCACGGTGCTTCATAAGTCAATTCAAGAGCGGGGACGAGTATTTGTGACTCGCCCATCGCTTTGGTTTTGTTCACTATCGATGGCAAGAATCGGATGATTGAGCAGCTGGCCATGAAAGAAACGGGACGTATTGCATTGATCCAACACCGCTGGACGGGTGACCGCCAGTCGGCTGTTGACTCCACAATCGGGATGATTCGCGAAGCGGCACGGAAGGGTGCCCGAATCGTGTGCCTACAGGAGCTATTTCACATGCCGTACTTTTGCACATCGCAGGATACGGAGTGCTTCAATTGGGCCGAACCCGGGAACAGCCCGACGCTTGCGCGGATGTCGGCGCTTTCCGCAGAGCTTGGAATTGTGCTGATTGTTCCGGTTTTTGAATCGGTTCATGATACGGTGTTTTTTAATACTGTTTTCGTGTTTGGAACAGATGGGGCTTTGCTGGGACGATATCGGAAGAAGCACATACCCCAGGATCCTGGATTCGAAGAAAAGTTCTACTTTACGCCTGGAGACGATGGCTGGCCCGTGTTTGACACTCCGCTGGGGCGCATTGGAGTGCTGATTTGTTGGGATCAATGGTTTCCGGAGGCGGCGCGAATACTGGCACTGAAAGGGGCTCGGGTGTTGTTCTATCCAACGGCGATTGGTTGGTTGCCGGCCGAAAAGGCGGAGTGGGGCGCACAGCAGCATTGTGCTTGGAGATCCGTTCAGATCGGACACGCGGTTGCGAATGGTTGTTTTGTGGCGGCCGCGAATCGGGTGGGATCCGAAGGTGAGTCCGAGTTTTGGGGACAATCTTTTGTGTCGGATTTTTACGGCAATCTGTTGGCGGAGGGAAGTCCGGACAAAAGCGAGGTCGTGATCGCGGATTTGGATTTCGAGAAGCAGGATGGTTTCCGGAGGATTTGGCCGTTTTTCAGGGACCGTCGACCGGAACTATACGGGGATCTGGGAAAGCAGGTGGTGAACTGAGCCCAAGGCGGAAACGATCTGGCTGCTGAATTGGGAAGGAAGAAAGAAAAGGGATGGCAAACGGATTCTTGCGGCATAATCGATGGCTGAGGCTCGGATTGGTTTTGGCAGTGATCGTTTTCGCGATGCTGCTTCCTGTATGGTTCGGCCCTCACAGTATTCCGTTGCCGGGGACGGGCGTTTCCAGTGATCCGATTCCGGTTGCGCCCGACGGGGTCAGGTTGCTCGTGGATCAAACGATTTGGGACGAGGGAGCTCATCAACAAGAAGTAAGCCAGGATATTTTGGATGCTTTGTTGGACCGGATATCACAGGCGGACGCTTTTATCGTGGCCGACTTTTTCCTATGGAATGAGTGGACGGGTCAACTCAAGGGCGAAGTCTATCGAAAGATGGCTGTTCCGTTGGCGGAAGCGCTGATCGCGCAAAAAAAGAAACTGCCGGATATGCCGGTTCTGGTGATCAGCGATCCAATTAACCATGTTTATGGTGGGCCTGAGCTTGAGCATTTTGTGGAAATGCGGGAAGCGGGTATTGAGGTGGTGTACACGGACCTCGACAAGATGCCGGATTCAAACTGGATCTACGGAAGGTTGGCTCGGGTTTATCGGAGGCTCCTTCCAAGCCTTTCGGATCCGGAGGGTTGGGCCCATCGCGGGCGGTTGCGTCACCCATTTCAGGCGGGTGGGGAGGATATCTCGTTGGCACAGGCGGGTAATCTGTTGTTTTTTAAGGCCAACCACCGGAAGGTGTTGATAACGGGATCGGAATCATCGGGTTTGGATATGGTGGTGAGCAGTCTGAATCCGGCGGATGGCGGATCCGCGCACACGAATGTGGGTTTGTGGCTCAAAGGGGAGATTGCGATGGAGGCTCTTGAGTCTGAGCTTGCGGTAGCCGGCTGGTCCACTCGCTGCCTTGACGCTTATGCAAAAACGGCTGACCGGATTCGTATGAGGGCCTCTGGCTTGGTTCGCCATGTTGAGGACTCGGGTATTCGGGTTCGATGGCTCACTGAAGGCGGGATTCACCGGATGCTTCTGGATGTTATTGGAAGCTGTGGAGATGGGGATCAACTGGATCTTGCCTTGTTTTATGTGTCGGATAGAGCGCTTGTGAGGGCGCTGAAAAGTGCGGTAAAAAGGGGTGCCCGGGTTCGGGTGTTGCTTGATGCCAATCGGGATGCCTTTGGACGGGTCAAGACCGGCATCCCGAATCGTCTGGTGGCGAAGGAGATGCAGGGCTGGCGGGGTCCCCATCGGGTCGAGGTGCGTTGGGCCGACACCCATGGAGAGCAGTTTCACTGTAAGGCAATGGCGGTGAAACGTAAGGATGCCGATCCGATATTGCTCTTGGGCTCGGCGAATTGGACAAGGAGGAATCTGCGGGACTTGAATCTGGAAGCGAATGCTATGATCGAGGGATCAGGTGAAGCAATTAACCGCTTTGAGGCTTTTTTTGATGAACATTGGGTTTCCGGATCACTCCCGTACTCCGCATGGGAGGAAAAGGGGGCGACAGGATTCTTTAAAGGCGTGAAATACCGTTTTCTCGAGTGGAGTGGGATGGGCACGTTCTAGAGATTACGGGATGGGACAACGCTATGATTCAAGTATACACTGGAAACGGGAAGGGTAAGACTACAGCCGCATTTGGTTTGGCACTGCGGGCAAGTGGACATGGCCATCGGGTGTTCATTGGTCAGTTTCTCAAAGGACAGCGATACGGAGAGGTGTTGGCTTTGGAAGGGCATTCGCTTATCGATGTGGAGCAATTCGGGACCGAGGTGTGTGTCACCCGTGAGAATGTGAGTCAGGAAGACTACAATCGGGCAAAAGCCGGGTTGGATCGGTGCGCGGCAGTCATGAATGGAGGTCGGTATCGATTGGTGGTTTTCGATGAAGTCTGTGTGGCGATCGCTTTTGGTCTTCTGAATGAGAGTGATGTAATGACTGTGCTGGATCGCGTTCCGGATGGAGTTGAGTTGGTGTTGACCGGGCGGTATGCCAGTGAGCGTTTGATGGATCGGGCTGATCTGGTAACCGAGATGCGGGAAGTCAAACACTACTATGCCCGGGGAATTGAGGTCCGCCAGGGAATTGAAAACTAATGCTTCTACGTTGTCTTCCAATAAAAACACAGGGGCTTTATTGACAGGTTTGGGTGTGTTGGGTATTTTGGAAAAGGAGGTTAATCATGAAGAGGAAGCGAATTGTGGTTCAGAATCGGGATGGCGTATATCATTTGATGAGCCGGTGTTGTTTGGGTGAGCATTTGCTGGAGGATGGGGAGAAGGAGATGTTCATCGGGATGATGCGGCGGCAGGCGGCGTTCTGCGGGGTGGATATTCTGGCGTATTCAATCATGTCG
>JAQVLM010000315.1 GCA_028704125.1 Opitutales bacterium | reverse complement strand
TGACAGCAGGTGGACAACCCTTTGGAGTGACGGGGGGTCGCACCGGTCTGTCCAATCTGGTGCATATGGGTGAGGAAGGAGAGAACTTCCTGTCCTTCCGAACTGAGATCCACCATGGATTTGCTGCTTCCGAGCGAGGCTTTGCGTTTGTTGATGAAGCTGAGGATGAGGTCTTCGGCTTTTTTGTGCTGGAGGGTTCCATCCGCCTGTTTCTTGGTCCAACCGGCACCCGCGACGAAAAGCAGTTCGGCATCGGGTCGGATGGTCTGATCGCCACCGGTCGAGGAGAGCACATCTTTGACGGTGGTGCGGCTTCCGGCGGGAACGGAGATTTTCTGGAAGGAGCAGGATCCGTTGGCCGTGTGGACAGGGAAACAGCCGGACTCGACCGATACGAAACAGGGGCGGGCGCTGCGCACGAGCTTTGCCAACATGCGTTGACGGTAATACCAGCGGGATACGATGATTTTGCCGCTTTCACTTTCGATTCCGGTCGCGTGGGTATCGACTGTGCCTCCCATGCGTTGGGCAACTCCGGATAGGATGCGCTGGATGCGGGAGTTTGCAGGAGCGATGACCACCGTGGCACCACATTGTTTCGCAATGGCTTCAGCCGCAGCGCTGTCGGTAGCGTAGCGGGCTTGGTTGAATGCATCTCCTTCCACGTGAAGATAGGCGCTCGCCCGAATTGAGCCGATGGATGGGTCAGGCTGGGCGCTTCCCCAGGTTCCTACAACCAGTTGGGCGGATAAGGCGCTTTTGAGCTGTTCCGCAGCTGTGAGGCATTCAAGGGCGTGTTTGTCGAAGCTGCCGTCTAAACTGCTGGGAATCAGGCAAAGAATTGTTTCAGACATATCGGAAAATGAAGTTGAAAGGGTTATTGGTTGAGCCAGGCGATAATCTCATCCGCGATCGCATCGGGAGAGAGGTTCTTCTCGATGCGCGTTTCCCTCTTTTGCTTGGGCAGTTCAACCGATTTGAACACATCGGATGCGGTCTTGACCTGAGAAACGGATGCTTTTTGTAGCGCCGGCATGACCGTGCGCATGTTGACCATTCCGATCTGGGGGTTGTTTTTTGGCTCAGGCAGGTTTCCGGTTGCCCATCCGACCAGAATCGGCAGGCCGGAGCATTCGCTTACCTGATACTGCCCTCCTTCGACGCGTTCTTTGATTTCAAAAACGTCACCGTCAGCCGGGATCAATGAATCGACGCCTTGGAACTGTTCCGTGATACCGAGAATTTCTCCGAGCATTTGCATCACCGCACCGGATCCCCGGGAGGCACTTTCCCACCCGCCGAAGACCATAAGTCTGGATCGATCGAGACCGGCGATGCCGGATATCGCCTTCGCAAGTTCCCCTGCAACCGCACCTGCATCCGTGAATCCACTGGATGGCCCATCAACCGCGACGAGTTCAAGTCCGACTTTTTGGGCGATTGCCATCATGACTTGCTGCAGCTTCGCTTTTGGGGCCATGCTGACCAGCCAAAGCTTGCTGCCGGGAACCTGCTTGACAAGATTTGCGGCCTCGTAAAGAGCATGCCCGGCCCAAGGGTCAAGCACAGCCGGTAGCATCATCTCGTTTTTGAGAGTAGGCCCCTGCGGGGTTTCGAGTGGCTCAAGGGTTTGCAGCGGATTCGGAACGATACTTCCGCATACGACAATATGGTATGGATTGGCCATGATCTGTGATTTGGATGCTGTGCTGTAAAAAAGATACATGCGCATTCCGTGAAATCAGCCGATAGCCAGCTTCCTTGCAGAATAGCGCAAGCCCTACCCAATACCGTCAGCGGGGGGGGGAGATCAATACCAAATTCCTGAATCCCGAAAAGGAGGGTGTGATCCGATATCTTGGGAGGAGTATCATTTGAATGGAATCCAGTCAGCTGGCGCTCACCTGAAGCGATTGACCTTGAGATCACGGACAACCTGCCGTTCACCCCAATCCGCACCTTTTACAGAAAGACAAGGGCGATACGCCGCAATCGCTTCGGAAAAAGGGCGTGCCCCCATGCCAGAGGTGGGGCGCCAAGTCCAATGCCTGTCCTCCCATCGCAGCGGCATAGCTGCAGTAACGGCAATCCGTCGGATCCGCCGCTTGACAGGATCGCAGCGGATCAACCTTGAAGTCGGCCGCGACAAAAGCCAGTGCCCGCATCGAGGGTTCCACCATCCGACTTTTAATGCGATCCATGGAGAAGGTTCTTAGGTTCCCCTTCTGGTGGTTATCCCGGATTGCGACGCCCTGCAAGTGCTTGCCCAAACACCCACGGCTCAATAGGTGATACGCGCCATCCCGATCATAAATGACAATTTGCATCCGTTTAATTACTTATCCCGAAAGGAATTGCTTTCATTCTATCGCAAATATCAACGAAACATGTCAATAAAGAGCCTGGGTCTTTATTTGACTATTTGGGATGCGTGGAAATCGAGCTTAGAAGCGCTTGGATAGGGAGAGGAGAAAGCAGCGTCCGGGTTCCGGAATCGCTTTGGCGGGGGGAAGAGGTGATCCGTTGCCGAGGGGAAGTGCCGGAAGGGGGGAAAGGTGCCGGGCGTATTGCAGGTTGCCGACGTTGAGGATTTGAAGCTCGATGTTCCAATCGGATGGAGTATGGAGGAGAGCTTGGAAATCAAAGGTCAGGTGTTCTCCGGCGTCGGCTTGAGTGGGGAAGAGCTGCGTATCGGGGTTTGTTCGGGAGGCTTCCCAGTTGGCGTATGCTGCAAGGTGAATCCTTTTGTTTTCGTGGTGGAAGCTGTGTTCGATTCCCGTCCTGATTCTCAGGGGAGGAACCTCGGCAAGGCGAATCCATGGTTGGTCAATGTGATGGAATCTCCCTTCTGTCCAGGATACGGAAAGCGGCAGGTTGAGCCGGGGGTATTCAGTGTTGATCCGGCGTCGATGGCTCATAAGATCGAAGCTGGAGGTCCATTCGACTCCGCTGAGGTGGGCCCGAACGTTTCGGAATCCGAAGAGTGGAGTGTTTTGGAACGTTCCGATGGCCTGGCGTTGGATGAAGGAGTCGAATTCACTATGCCATACCGAGAGGTGAACAAATCCTTGGCGGTTTTCGAGATGGAACCCGAGTTCGCCGTGGATCTTGTATTCGGAGTCGAGGTTGGGATTTCCGATTTCGTAGCCTCCTCCGAGAGCGGGAAGCATCGCGCGGAAGCGTTCGGTGGGGGTGGGGTTTTGGCTTGAAGCGGCCACCGATGCGTGGATTTTCCACGGTCGGAGAGCCGGGTTCCAAGCGGCGTTGAAGGATAGTGACGGAAGGGTGTGGGTGGATCGCAAATCGAGGTCAGCGCCATCCGTGTAAGCCGCATACCAGTCCCGAACCGGTTTTCCGAGCGTTATCCGGTTGGCGGATTTTGCCTCGTCGGTGTGATGGTCGATTCTGAACTGGCTTTGCAAGAGCAGTGGAGAATCGGGTCGGTGATGATCGATTGAAAGGGCTAATCCGTAGTGCTCCGAGGCAATGTCGGGCCAGATGACATCCTGAAGCTTGCGGTTTCGAATCCGAACGGCGTTTCTCCTTTGATAATCCAGATCAAAAGCCGATCGGACGAGCAGAGAATCACCGATTGGGAGGGTGTGAAGCAGATCCCCGTGAATGGTACGGGCATTTGAGGCGGCGTCGACCAGTGCTGGTCGTATGGAGCGGGGGGAGTTAGAGAGTCGGGGCATGCTTTTTGCCCAGCCGCTTCTAAGCCGAATGGACCCTCCGGCACTGCCGATGGGTGCCCTGTGAATGGTGGTGATTGCCGTTGTTTCGCTTGAGACTGTATCCTGCGGCAGCGCAGGGTTTTCTCCTTCGTCCACCTTGTGCCAGAGAAGCGCAAGTGCGTGGCTGGTGTTTCCGTGATTCCATCCGAGGGTGGTGTGGAGGCCCCCCTCCTTTAGGCTGGAAGGAATATGGGTGCCGTTTCCGCTGGAGTAGTCACCTTGTTGGGAATGCGTTATGGCCGCAGTGCCGTGGAATGCGCCCGACTTCCAAGTGTTTCGGGCGGTTGCGGATATCCTCAAAGGGTTGGATCCCCAGGATAAATGGGCCGCGGTGTTGGTTTGATCGTCTTCCCGGCCCAGAGGAGTCTCAAAGACGATCCTGCCTCCGCTTATTGCTGCTCCGGAAACCAGATCATTTCCGGTAAGGTGGATGTCCAAAGTCGAACCGATAAGCAGGGCACTCGCGTTGATGGGAGCTCCCGTGCGAGTGGGTGATGCGTTGGGGAGTGGAAGCCCATTCCATGAAGTCAGGTTTCGATCAAATGTGAACCCCCGGATATTGGGTTCCATACTGGATGGACCGCGTCTGCCCATACTCAGTCCGGGAGTCGATTCAAAGGAGCGGATAACGGAGTCGGGAGTGCGGGGGATGCTGGCTGAGAGAACGGGCGAGATTACTTGCGCATCCACTTCCGGATGTGCCAGCACGACGAAAGGTAGCAGTTCGAAGGGTTGTATTGTGTCCGATGGGATGCCCGAGCTCTTGGGGGCAGTTCCAGTTGAAGCCAATCCTGAGTCGGCCAGCAGCGCGAATCCGATGCAGATGCGACTTATCATGGTATGATCAGACCA
>JAQVLM010000009.1 GCA_028704125.1 Opitutales bacterium | reverse complement strand
GCCTTCGCTCCACGAGGCCATCCTTCACGCCATCACCAAAACATTGACTTCACCACTCCAATAACCAAACACTCTACCCAGCCAACTGGAAACCTCTCAGAGTTTTAACAAGAATTGGGACATCCCCGAAGTTTTGTCCTCCCCTCTCTGCCTGGCCCATTCCGCCTGCGGTGATAGAGTCTCCGAAAAATATCCAACTGTCATCGGCGCCCAAGTTGGCGTCATGGATATCCATGTTGAATATCAGGTTTTGAGAAGTGCCTTCGGATGATGTTACATGGAGACGGATCCAATTGTAACCCGTCATATCCACCACATGTTGACGCGAATGAAAGATGTTCGATTCTTCGGTGTGCAAGACAACCCAGCCTTCGGCCGGTAATGTGCCGCCATCTGCTGCATTCCCCTCTATCGTGTAATCGCCGGGAGCCCGAATGACGGACTCAAAATACGGATAACTGTCGTTATACCATGCAAGTAAGACCACGCTTCTTTGCTCTTCCGGAACGCCCGACAAATCATAGGCCAGCCATTTTGGCCATTGCTCGCTCCACATCCCCAAATAGTCGCCATAGGAGGAATTGTTGGCTTGGGATGCCGTTCCCATTGACGAAAACGATGGAACCCCACGGATTATCACTGGCATCGGATGTGGAGCCGGATGAGTGTCAGTGTTGGGAAAAACCGCTTCGCGGTGATTTGTAACAAATGCGTTGGAGGCCGCGCTGACTTCGGTCCATCCGCCGTTGTTATCGACCCCGTTGGAGGTCCATGGCATGATTCCGGACCATCCATTCTGGTAGGCCGATTCAAAGTCGCCCGCGAGCGTATCGCCGCTTCCGTATGCGGGGCATTCACCCAGAACCGATGGTTTTGTGGCGTCGAGATCGAAGCCGGATGGGGTAACATACATGGGAATGCTCCAGTAGGGTTCCATCCACGGATACCAGTGGGTTGACCAGAAATCCAACGTGGCTTCCGGGGCATCGAGCTGAGCCCGGAGTGCGGAGTCCGAAACAACGTTTTTCATCCATCCGACATCGCTGTTGTACTTGATCACGGCAATTCCCACAGTGACAAGCGTCGGGCTGTTCTCATGTATCGCCTTCGATGCCTTGGCGAAGAAGCGCTGAAAACGTGACCATTCGATTGCTCCTCCTTCGTCGGTGGTTGCCCAATCCGGTTCGTTGATGAGATCAATCGACCAAAGGGCTGTGTTGTTCCCGTAGCGTTGAACAAAAGGAATGAGGTAGTTGGCGATGTAGGAATCGACATTTGCATCGCTGTTGATCCAGTTTCGCCACCTTTGCCAGGTGGAGTAGTGTGTGTCGAAGTGATCAAACGAGAGAAGGGTCGCCATGATGTAAACGCCTCGTGCCTGAGCGATCTGGAAGAGTTGATCCAGATCACTCCAATGCTTGTCCGTGGCCCCGGATACGTAACCGTTGCTGTCGATGTTGATCCCGACCTCACCGGAGCAGGTGATCCATACCCGTGAGGAATTCAGGCCGTTGGCGTTGAACTGGGAATAGTGGTTGTCCCACCAATCCGGATTGAAAGTGCTCTTTCCGAAATCGTTCCAGAGGTTCCAAGGAGTGTTGGCTCCGCTCATGAAGATCGGCCTCCCGCCCACCACCAACTGATTGCCCTCGATTGTGATCCTCGGGAGCAAGGGAAGGTCGTCTGCGCATAAGGCAAAAACCGGACCTAGGGCAAGGAGTAGACCGGATGCGAGGGTTTTGTAGTTCATGGGGGTGCGTGTGTTGTGGATCAAACACCGACGGCACTGCTCAATGACGGGCGCGACCAGGTTACGCCGGACTCATCCGAAACGGGAAACCGCGGAATATGTCGTCAATTTGAGAAGGGCCGATAGTGCAGTAGGTAGTAGAATCTATCGGAATGAACTGAAAGCTATAGGCTTATCTTCTCCGGATCAAGACCTTAGTTTCTTCCCCGATTGAAGGGCGTTAACGGGATCTATAGGATTAAAGAAGATATGTCTCACGCAAAGACCCCAAGACCCAAAGGAAGGGGGAAACTGCGCGCTTCGGATTGAATGGGAGGATCCACCACGAAATACACCAAAACCACGAAAAGAAGAGTTCTTTAACATCGCCCTGCGGGCTTACGCCCCGAGCCTGCGGCTCAGTGCACAGATGTCCCTCGACTTCGCTCGGGACAACATACTATGAGTTGAAAATCTGTGGTTTTGCGTGAGCAAAACGTATGTGGCCCGAAGGGCTTATAGCGAGCACTGCGAGCGATGTTGAACACTCTTTCTTGAACAACGTTCGCCTGGTGATCTCAACACGAGCATCAGCATCCTCAACCGATAGTTAGAATTCTCATATGCCGGAAGGGTATAACGGCCGTCAACGGAATGAACCGCGCACAAATAAAACTGTTCGATGCGAAATTAAACTGTTGACTGTAGGGAGGGGATGTTTATCAACATCGGCGATAGTCTGTGCCTCCCCATGAGATTGTTTGGTCTGTTCATCTTTGTATCACAATGCATCCTGTGCGTGGGTTTGTCTGCGGCACCGTCTTTTCCCTATCTGACCGGAGCGGATCTTTCGGCATTGCCCGTTTATGAATCTGCGGGTGCCGTTTTTCGGGATGAGGAGGGAGAGGCTGGGGATGCACTTCACATTCTGGCTGAAGCGGGTATGCGATGCGCCCGGCTTCGGCTCTTTGTGGAGCCTAATATGGAGGGTATTGTGACGAACAACCTTGCCTACACACTTGAATTGGCGGGGCGTTGTCAGGCAGCCGGGCTCGAGATCCTGCTTGACTTACACTATTCCGACACATGGGCGGACCCTTCGAAGCAATTCATCCCTGCAGTATGGCTTGACTTGCCATTGGACGCTCTCAGCGAAAGGGTCCGTGAATACACCCGGCAGGTGTTTGAGTCATTCATTGTAGCCGGGATTCGGGTTCATTACGTGCAGCTCGGGAACGAGGTCACAAACGGCATGCTTTGGCCGATCGGTCGGGTGGAGTTTGGCGGGGATCCGGAGCAGGCAGGAAACTGGGATGCGTTTGCTGGTTTGCTTCATGCAGCGCATCATGGGCTGGAGGAGGCTTTTGCCGGTGCGCCCCATCCTCTGCCACTGCGTCTTCATCACATTGAGTGTACCGGTGATGTTGCCCGCACGGACTGGTATTTGGGTAACTTAATATCCCATGACGTTCCTTTTGACGCAGTTGCTTTCAGTTATTACCCGGAATGGCATGGCACAATTCCTGACCTTGAAACGACTCTGAGGCATTCAATTGCGATGACCGGAAAGCCGGTTATCGTGGTGGAAACCGCTTATCCGTGGCATCCGGACCCGGAAGAGAAAACGGAGGGGTCTTTCCCCTATCCGCTTACTCCAGAAGGACAAGGGCGCTTCCTGTGCGACGTAGAACGTGCCGTCCGCAGTCTCGATAGCGGCATGGGCCGTGGGGTGATGTATTGGCATCCGGAGTCCCTGCGCATGGATGCCCCTTTTCACATCTGGAAATGGGGCCGTTATGCCTTGTTTGGCTTTGACGGAAAACTGCTTCCAAGTGTCCGATGTTTACTAACCACGGGTGAGATCCAGAGCGGTCTCACCGAAACTCCTACTCCATATCCCCTATGAAGAAGACCCCGCCGATGCACCGCCGCCCTTTGATGGGCGCTGCCCTGTTGGCTTGTTCGCTCCTGGCGACAAGTTCGATAGCCCAGGACTCAATGGAAGATGATGCAGTCTATGTGCTCTCTCCCTTCAACGTGACGACAACCGAGGACATGGGATACCTTGCCCAGAATACCCTGGCCGGTAGTCGTATCGACACCAGCCTGCGGGATGTCGGAGCCGCAATCTCGGTGCTCACGCTGGAGTTTCTTGACGACATCGGTGCCACCAGCATGAAGGATGTTATCCTCTTTTCGAACAACTCGGTGCCGGACTATGGTGATGCGGCGACCAACTTCAATGGCAATCCGATGATCGGCAACGCCGAGACCCAGTTGCGCATCCGGGGATTGGCCGCCAGCTATGGTCGAAACTATTTCACGTGGGACACTTCCTCCGATTTCTACAATGTGGAGCGCATTGACCAGTCGCGCGGTCCAAACGCGATCCTTTTCGGCTTTGGTTCAGCAGGCGGGATCGTCAATACCACTACGAAGCAAGCCAGCGTGGTGGACATCGATACCGTGGTCAGTCTCACCGCTGGTTCATGGAACCGCCTGCGGGGCACTATCGACACCAATCACGTAATCCGCGATGGGGCGTTTGCGGTGCGGCTTAATGCCATGAGCGAAAGCAACGATACATGGCGCAAGTTCGAATCGTATGAGGCGAATCGTGCTCACCTTGCGGCTAAGTATGTGATCAATCCGCGATCTTCTCTGAGGGCGGAAGTCGAAGCCGGAAAGGTGAAGGACAACATTGCACGGCCATGGTTGATGATCGATCAGGCTTGGCAATGGCGTCAGGACGGGCGCCCGGTCTATGAATCAGCGCAATGGGATTGGCCCGTAAGCGACTCGATCACCCAGACATGGAGTGAGCACATGGTCTTTGTTGAAAATACGGGCGAAGTCATGAATTGGCAGGGCATGCCGTTCTCGTACCTCTCGGGCATGAGCTGGTCTCACTTGGAAATGACACCGGAGAATCTTTCCATGATTCCGCGTGAGACGAACAGTGCTGGTCCGGCAGCCAACCGCGATACGGACTACCTGACTTATACCGCCTTGTATGAAAATCGGCTGACCGACAATCTGAGCATGGAGTTGGCTTACAACCATCAGGAAACGGATTTTCTGGGCTATGACCCCAATTCAGGAAACCTTACCCGCTACAGCTACATGGGGGATTCGACCAACATCTGGGGAGACGCGAGCGCCTATACTCCGACATGGGAAGCAAACCCTTACGCTGGGCGGCTGTATCTTGAAAACAATTGGACCCGTAGGACACAGGACCGGAGTTCGGATACTCTGCGTCTCACCGGGGCCTATGATCTGGATCTCAATCAGTTTGGACGTCACCGTTTGGCCGTCCTGCTGGAACAGACCTGGCGCGACCACATGAGCGTTGAAAACGCGGAGGTCTTCCTCGGGTCTCCATACGCCGCAGAAGCCGAGTTTGACTCCAACCGGGTTTTCCGCCGCTACTACTTTGAGGAAGGAAATGCGAGTGACATCCGTGTACCGTCCTGGAAACAGGCGCTGAATAACGTGGTTGATCCCGTTACCGGGCAGACGCTGACGGCAGGTTGGGTGCCCAATCAGGAGATTGCGAACTCTGACCAGGA
The DNA here is from genome assembly GCA_028704125.1 of Opitutales bacterium. Lineage (GTDB taxonomy): Bacteria > Verrucomicrobiota > Verrucomicrobiia > Opitutales > JAFGAQ01 > JAFGAQ01. The sequence goes on along the minus strand of JAQVLM010000009.1, from coordinate 13,004 downwards.
GCAGTTTACCGTGATGGTCGCGACCCAAAGCAATTTCTTTGACAACCATCTCGTGGCCACATTGGGATTCCGTCACGACCAGCTCGACTACAGTAAACTTCCGACTGTCCGCGACTCCAGCGGTGTGTTGGTTCTTGATTCCCGCAACCCATACTCAAAGGATTTTTCGGCGGACACTGCCACTCTGGGCTTGGTATATCATGTGACCGACCAGATCTCCCTTTTTGCCAACCGCTCCAATAGCCGCAACCTGCCTAATGTAAACCAACGGATCCTTGGAATTGGAGTGCCTCCAATGGCGGAAGGCGAGGGCACCGATGTCGGCGTGAAGCTCAACCTGTTGGGTGGTCGTGTTTACGCCACCATCAACTACTACACCACCGACTACAGCAAAACAACCGAGTGGGGAAACATCTTCGCCGATGTCACCAGTCGCAACAACCGCTTCCTGGATACCTTTGTCGATGCCGGGCTCATCAGCGCTGCCGATCGTGACTCCCGTGTCCTGGATGCCAATGCCTATATGGAAGACCGGGAATCGAAGGGTTGGGAAATGGAGCTGATTGCAAACCCGACTGACAACTGGCGTATCTCGCTCAACCTCTCCACCAATGAGGTAATCAAGACTAACATCATGACCGAGGTTGCGGAATGGGCGGCTGTCAATACGGCCTACTGGATTGACGTGGCGGGCGAGGATTTCCTGTTGGGCGGTGGCGATTGGGACACGCTTGGAAACAACATCGGTTGGATGATGGACTACATCAATCAGCAGACGTCGTTCAATGGGTATCCGGCCAGGGGTGAACGCGGGTTCGGTGCGAGTCTTTATACGCGTTATCAGATCAAGGAAAGCGTATTGAAGGGCTTTTTTGTGGGTGGTGGAGCACGCTATCAGGATGCCAACGTGATCGCGATGGTGGATGGCCGTGAGATCACCGGGGAAGACCTGTTCCTGACAGACCTGATGATGGGTTACCAGTTTGAGACCACCATTTTCGGACGCGATACCAGGGTGGATCTCCAGCTCAACATTGCCAATGCGTTTGATGAGGACAAGGATCAGGTCTATACAGTGGCGTGGTGGGATCCTACCAAGCCCGAGAGGATTGGCTTGCAGGAGCCTCGGAAGTTTACGTTTACAGCGACCCTGAGTTTCTGATTCTCTGGTGAATCCAGCCGTTTCCGAATTCCCCTGCATGAAGACCCCGACTCCCAATTGTCCGGATGACCCGGATCCCGCACATTCGACCCGCCCGGAAGATCGTGTGGGGTTCTGGGAGAAGACCGCATTGGGAGCGGGTTTCCTTCCGATATTCTTCGGAAACGCTGCCGTGAAGAGCTTTGCCTTGCCGGTCTATCAGATGACGCTTGGCATGAACCCGGTCGTTTTCGGGCTGGTGATGGCGCTTCCGCGATTTTGGGATGCCATCACGGACCCGATCATGGGTTACCTGTCGGATAACCTGCACACCAAATGGGGCCGGCGGCGCCCACTGATCATTTTGGGTGCGATATTGCAGGCGATTGCCTTTGGTGTAATATGGATGGTACCGGAGTCTCTGAGTGAAGTGGGGCAAGTGGTTTACCTTTCGCTTAGCCTGATCGCATTCTATACCTGCTACACCATCTTTTCGGTGCCCTTTATCAGCCTGAGCTATGAGATGACGCCGGACTATGACGAACGCACCCGTGTGCAGGCGTTTGGCGGCTTTTTTGGCAAGATTGGTGAGTTTCTTTATCAATGGATTTTTCCGCTCACACAGTTGGCTGCGTTCGGATCCGTTCTTATGGGGGTGCGTGTCGTAGGCTGGAGTGTGGGCATCCTTATCATGGGTCTGGTGGCTGTCATCCCGGGGTTGTTCGTGAAGGAGCGCTATTACCAGAAGGCGCGTAAGCAGGACCATGTCCCACTGTGGTCGAGTATGGCGGCGTCTTTCCGCAACCAGGCCTTCATCGTCCTGGTTGGGCTTACCGTGTTGCAGATTCTGGCAGGCATAATGGCGAGTAGCATCGACTACTACCTGCTGGTGTATCACATGTGTGATGGCGATATTATGGTCGGTTCCGTGTGGAAAGCGATTCTCTCCATGGGATACGCGATCATCGGGATTGCGGCGATTTTTCCTACAAAGTGGCTGGCCATACGCTTCGGCAAGCAGAGCGCACTCGGCGTCATTTTTTTCCTGGTTCTGATTGGCGCATGGGGAAAATGGGTCCTTTACACTCCGGGATCAGGAGGTCAATTTTTCGAGGCGCTTGATGTCATGCTGGATAAGATCCCTGGCTTGGCTACTCCCGGAAATTTCTGGAAAATTCTGATCGATCCGCTGTTTTGCGGGCCAATCTGGATTGCGATCAATGTGCTGACTCCATCCATGTTTGCAGATGTTTGTGATGCCGATGAGTTGCGCTTTGGGCGACGCCGTGAAGGGATATTTGGGGCGGCGTTTTCGTGGATTCAGAAGACTGGCTACTCCCTCGCGTTCTTTGGGACGGGGGTGGCTCTCGTCTGGACTGGCTTTGACGAAAAACTCGGGGGTGCCCAACCAGAAGGCACGCTCTTCTCGATGCGCCTTGTGCTGGCAATTTCTACTGCGGCATGGGCGGTTCTGGCTATTGCACTTCTCTTTTTCTATCCCCTCACCCGGCAGCGGATGCGAGTGATCCGTGATGAACTCGAAGCCCGCAGGGGGCGCATTTTACCGGAGTCCTAAACCGAACCCAATCTCGATCAATTTGCGATGACAGAATCCCGACATCCTTCAAGGCCCAGTCCGTATCTTTCTGGTAGTGCTTCGGGCACCAGGAAGACCACGATCTATGATCTTGCGCGGCACACAGGGTTTTCTCCCGGTACGGTCAGTCGCGTGTTGAATAACCGTGACAAGGTTGCGCCTGCCACCCGTCGCACTATTCTGGAAGCAGCCCGTGAGCTCGATCTCAAGCCGCAGGTTTCCGTGCGCGCACGTCAGGTCGCCCTGTTATCGGAGCCGACTTTCACGGACCGGATCGAAGGGTATGCCGCAACCCTCACGGCGCATTTGTCGTTCGCCTTTTCGCGCCGCTGCATCGGCGTCATGTTGCCCTCTGATCCGATCGGTCAGATTTCCGGCCTCTTTCTCGACGGCATTATTGCGGTCACTTTTGACAAGGCACTGGAGCAGAGCCTGCAGCAGTTGGAACAGCCGGTGCCCGTCATTTTCATGGACTATTTCGGAGCCAATCCGGATGCAATCCGGGTTTGTTCCGATCACTACCGTTCAGGCTATCTTGCAGCAGAGCACTTCATCCAGCGAGGCAAGAAAAAGCTGGCCTATTTCGGAGGAGAGGGGGCGGCGTTTGCCGAACGCTTGCGCGGTTACCGCGATGCGATGGTTGCCTACGGGGTGACGGTCGACGACGGACTTCTGGTTATGGCTGCACGGCATGAGCATCAGTCCGTTGTCACCCGACTGGTGCGGCGTGGAGCGGATAGCATGTATGTGCCGGGGACCAGTTTTCAGGTGCTGGAGTGTCTGCATTTGCTTACCTATGTAATGGGCAAACGTGTTCCGGAAGATCTGGCTATCATCGGCGGTGAGAACGAAGGCATTTCGCAGTATCAGCACCCGCCGCTCACCACCATTGAGGAGCCCTTGCGCGAGATGGCTGAGACAGCTGTGGATATCATGGACCGGCTGACCTCAGGCGAGTCGATTGGAAGCCCATCCGTATTGTTGCCGGTAAAGCTTATTGAGCGCAATTCGGCCGGATGATGTGTGTCTCCATGGAATCTGCAATCGCATCCTCTCCAATTCCGTCAACTATGCTCTCCCTCCCTCTTGACGACGCCTGGCAATGGCGCAAGTGCGAGCCCGGCGCATCCTGGGAGCCGGTCGTGTTGCCGCATCAACCCGGTTCAGCTGATTTAAACGGGCAGGGGAATTGGTTTGGAACCTGCGAATACCTGCGGAGCATCGAATTGCCGGTCCAGGTGGATCACGATTCGCTCTCGCTGCATGTGGGAGGAGCCATGCAACGCTCTTGGGTGTATCTTGACGAAGACTGCGTTTTCCAGCATGATGGGGGATATCTACCTTTCGAGTTTTTGATCCCCGAATCATTCCGGGATGGGGAAACCCATTTGTTGCGTTTGGTAGTCGACAACAACTACAGCGGCGATATCCCGCCGGGAAAACCGCATGAAGAATTGGATTTCTGCTGGTATGGCGGGCTTTATCGAAAGGTTGAGCTGAAGCAATACCCCGCAATCCACATCACTGATCCGCTTTCGGTGGATGAGGAGGCCGGTGGCGGAGTATTTCTGCGAACGTTGCAGTTGGATCCGCAGGGAGCACGACTTGGGGTTCGCACCCATGTTCGCAACCGTTATCCGGCTCGCCATGAACTCTCGCTTCGGGTGCGGGTGTTCGGCTCTTCGACGGGTCTAATGAGCGAGGGATGGGAGGCGTTTTCTCTCGGAGGCGAAACCGATGTGCATGTGGATCTCGTGCTTGCGGTTGGGGGAATCGTGCCTTGGTGCGTTGAGAGTCCGGCTCTTTACGAGGTCGAGGTCGAGGTTTTGGATGCGTCTGGAGCTGTGCGGGACGTCCGAACCATCCGATATGGTTTTCGCGAAATTGTGTTTTCGCGCAACCAGGGTTTGCTGCTGAATGGCAAACGTGTTCGACCGCGTGGAACCAACCGGCATCAGGATTATCCTTGGGTCGGGTATGCGCTGCCTGACGCGGCTCAATACCGGGATGCGCTTCGCATCAAGCAGGCTGGGTTCGACTACGTCAGGCTCTCGCACTATCCGCAGTCGCCAGCCTTTCTCGATGCTTGTGATGAACTCGGCATCCTTGTGATGAACTGCATCCCCGGGTGGCAATTCATCGGTGGCGAACCCTTTCGGGAGGCATGCTTCCGGAATGCCCGGCAGTTGATCCGGCGTGACCGCAATCATCCAAGCGTGGTTTTGTGGGAGCTTTCGCTCAACGAGACCGACATGGATCCTGCTTTTGTTTCCCGCCTGCACGGGATCGGACATGCGGAATACCCCGGTGGCGGTATGGCGACCTGTGGGTGGGTGGAGGGTTACGATGTTTACCTGCGCGCCCGGCAGCATGGCCAAATCCATACATGGGAAAACGGAAATACAGCGCTCGTGATTTCGGAATACGGCGACTGGGAATACTACGCGGAAAACGAGGGATTTGATCAGGCGACAGGCTCCCACTTGAAGCCGGATGTGTGTAACAGTCGGGCCTTTAGAGGTGATGGAGAAATAAAACTCCGTCAACAACTGCTCAACCACGCTGAGGCGTTGGACGACACTTTGGCGTCTCCTGCTCTTCTGGACGGACAGTGGGCGATGTTTGACTATCCCCGCGGGTATCATCCGTTGCGTGCGGCCTGCGGTGTTTCTGATTTCTTTCGTCTGCCGAAGTGGTCCTATCATTTCTACCGGAGCCAAAGGAGCATCGGGAATCCATGGGGAGCTCCTGTGCTGCATCTGGCGACCTATTGGAGTGCGGACGCTGTTCTGCCTGTGATTGTTCTGACTAATCTCGACGCGGTGGAATTGCGCCTCAACGGGTCATTGATAGCCTGTTCCGAAGGAGGAGACCGGGCCCGTTGGCCTCATTTGCCACACCCACCTCACGTTTTTCAAATCGACCACTACGAACCGGGACTATTGGAGGCAACCGGATTTTTCAAGGGTGAAGCGGTAGCAACTCATCGTGTTCGGACCCCGGGCAATCCGACGCGGCTTTCCATTCGCCTGGATGATCTTCCCGCCTTTGATCGGAAGTGTGAAGATGCATACGATCTGCTTTTCGTTCATGTTTCCCTGTTGGACGAGCATGGGACTCTTTGCGTGAATGCCGATGCGGAAATCGGGCTTTCTCTGGAGGGTGAAGCCATGTTGGCTGGACCGTCCCGGATACGGACGGAAGCCGGAATCGCCTCGACCTTGGTTCGTGTTCCTGCAAAGGGCAAAGGATACAGGATCATCGCAGCGACATTGCCAGCGGCATGCATTCCCTCCATGGAGGTGGCTTTTGAAGTTGAAGCCACCTGAGTGTCTGTTTCAAGACAGTTGGATGGCGTGGCTTGTCTTTACAGGCGTTATGTCTATATTGATCAACTGGACATTGGAAAATTGACCGTGTATGGTCCTCTTTCAGAATTAAACATTCCCCCATTTTTCTTCCATTGGCAGGAAAGCGCTGGTTCCATGCCAGGTTGCTTGCTTCATTGTCAGTGGTAGAATGGGAAATGCGCTTTTTGATAGTCACTGATTCCCAATATGAGCGAAGTCGATACACTCAGCAGTATTCTTGAGTCTTTCAGTGAGCGCATTGCCCAATTGACGAAGCACACGGAGCGAGTCACAACCGATGTTCCGGGTTTGTTGTTGTTCAACCGAAAGAACACCACTCCTCCCATTGCGGTAGTATACGAACCGAGCGTGTGTTTGATCGCCCAAGGGGAAAAACTCGTCATTCAGGGTAAGGATAGATTTCCGTATCATGCCCGGTCTTATCTGCTGACTTCCGTGCATATGCCCACATTGGCTTGTGTAACGGAGGCGTCGCCATTCAAGCCATGCTTGGGCGTTCGTTTGCAAATTGACGTAAATATTGTTTCCCATCTGATAGCTGACAGTGGTTTGCCAGCTCCACAGCAGGAGGATTCCGAACGATGCATGACCACTGGAAAGGTGACGTTGCCATTGCTTGAGGCATTCCATCGTCTGCTTGACCTGGTCACAAACAAGGAGGATATCCCCATCCTTTCGCCGATCATTCAGAAAGAGATATTCTATCGCCTTTTGACTGGTGAGCGGGGGATGCAACTGCGCCGGATCACTCATAGCGGATCCAGGAACCATCAGGTTTCCAAAGCTATTCAACGAATGCATCTAAATTTCTGCGATAACCTCAAGGTGAGTGAATTAGCCCGGGAGCAGGGGATGAGTCCATCCACTTTTCACCACCATTTTCGTGCCGCGACTGGTGTCAGTCCGCATCAATTCCTGAAGCAGATCCGCCTTCAGGAGGCTCGACGGTTGATGCTTGCCGAATCTCAGGACGCAGCCACCGCCGCCTTCCACGTGGGATATGAGAGTCCTTCGCAATTCAGTCGCGAATACAGTCGTCATTTCGGAAGTGCTCCAGTTCGGGATATCACCCGTTTGAGGGAGCAGGGACTTTCTGCTTGAAAAAAGGAGCGACTGATTACGGAAAACCTGGAGTCCTCGCCTGTGATCCCACCCCCACCCGGATTCCGGTTTCCCCAAAAAGAAAACTCAATGAGGGTATTGTGCGTTTGATCGATTGGATTGATACGGAATTCCAGTTGGTCTGGTTGTTCTTTCAGCTTCGAAAAAGCACGATTCCGGAGATTCAGGCAATCATTGCGGAGAAATGATCTACCGCAATAGATGTGAGACTGGATATCATTGATCATGTCATGAGAAATGGAAAATGGAGCGCAATGGATCAACGGATGAAACGGAAGGACTGTCATCCATTATTCGGGTTTCTTCCGACATGGCATCGAAAGCGCCCTACCGTCCTTAACTGTGAGTATCAATCATGAAATCTCCACGAATCATATCTCCCATTCTAACGGCAGCACTCGCGGTTTCCGCAGTGGAGTGCGTGGCGGCAGACTTCCGGAACAATCCGTATTCGCTTACCTACGAAGGTGCGATAATGGAGAACGTGCCAGGCAAGGTCAACATCCACCCGGTAGCATACCAACTCAATGGCCTGCAAATCTCGGCAAATGTCTATACCCCCGCCAACTACGACTCAAAGCAGCTCTATCCTGCGGTTGTGGTGGCTCATCCAAATGGTGGAGTCAAGGAGCAGGTCTCCGGCCTCTACGCGCAGCGGTTGGCGGAGAATGGCTTTATCACGATCGTAGCAGATGCCGCATATCAAGGTGCAAGCGGAGGGGAGCCCCGCTACGTGGACAAGCCGTCTTTTCGCATCGAAGACATACACGGTATGGCGGACTTTGTATCAAGCTACCCGGGAGTTGAGTCCTCTCGTTTGGGATTGCTTGGGATCTGTGGTGGAGGCGGCTATGCATTGTCTGCAGCCCAAACCGACAAACGCTTCAATGCAGTCGCTACCCTTAGCATGTTCAACTCCGGCCGGGTCCGTCGCAATGGCTATCTGGACTCTCAACTCGACACTATCCATCAACGTTTACAGCAGGCTTCCGATGCCCGCTCTTTGGAGGCGAACAACGGAGCCGTGCTTTATGCCAACGATGTTCAACTCACCGACTCGCAAATAGAAGCACTTCCTTTTGAACTATATCGTCAAGGGCTGGTGTACTATGGCAAAACCCACGCCCATCCGAATGCATCCAGCAAGTACACTCTCAGCAGCCTTTTAGACCTGATGCGATGGGACGCCACCGACCAGATCGATCTCCTTAACCAGCCTTTGCTGATGATTGTGGGAAGCAAGGCCGATAGTCTATACCTGAGCGAGGATGCATTCGCCAAGGCAACTGGAACAGAAGACAAAGCTCTGTCAATAATCGAGGGAGCCACTCACATCGAGACCTATTGGGTTCCGGAGTATGTGAATGCAGCAGTGGATCTCCTGAGCTCATTTTTCAGCAAACATTTAATCGCCGTGTATTGATGCTGGTAGCCATTATGCCGGATCAGCATGGCCTCGCGCGAAACCCGAACCGGCGACACCCAACCATCCTAACCATGATCAAGCCCATGATGTCCGATAAACACATTGTATCCTGCGTCCTGCTGTCGTTTGCGATCCTTTCTGTCGCGGCAAAAGACAGCTCGATGGAACCGCTCGTCATCGCGAAGCAAGGTAGCTTCACTGCTGGCGGAACAGTCGTCAGCGCACCCGGAACCTTCGATCCGATCGCTCACGGAGCTTTCAATCCCTCTGCCCAATCAACTGCCGGTCAGACATTGCGGGGCGACCACACATACGTGTTCTATCAGGAGCCAGTGGGTGCGAGGCCTCTTCCTTTGGTGATGTGGCACGGGCACGGACAATCGGGCAAGACGTGGGAAAGCACTCCCGACGGAAGGGAGGGCTTTCAAACCCTCTTTTTGCGGCGGAAGTTTCCGGTCTATGTGATCGATCAGCCACGGCGTGGTCGTGCCGCACGCAGCACAGAAGCCGGCAGCATTCCGGCCGATCCAGATGAGCAATTGTGGTTTGGGATCTTTCGCATGGGTGTGTGGCCAGAGTTTTATCCCGGGATTCAATTTGCCCGCGACGCAGGATCGCTCGATCAGTTCTTTCGACAGATGTTGCCAAACACAGGTCCGTTCAACTTGGCAGTCAATGTCGCTGCCGTTTCCGCATTGTTTGACAGGATCGGTGCGGCTATCCTTGTCACACACTCCCACAGCGGAGGGATGGGTTGGCGCACCGCGATGATCGACCCCAAAGTGCGTGCCATCGTGTCCTTTGAGCCGGGTAGTAACTTCGTTTTTCCGACAGGAGAAGTCCCTGAACCTCAAAAACATGTCGCAGGTGCCACGGCAGGTGTTGAGGTTCCCCTTGAAGAGTTTATAGCGCTGACGCGCATCCCAATCCTGATATACTACGGCGATTTCATACCGGAAGTTCCATCGGAGAATCCGGGTCAGGATCAGTGGCGGGCCAATCTTGCGATGGCAAGACTCTGGCAGGAGTCCGTCAATCGCCATGGAGGGGACGCGACCGTGGTCCACCTTCCGGAAGAGGGTATCCACGGCAATACCCATTTTCCAATGTCGGATCTAAACAACGAGATCATTGCGGCCCACATGGCAGCCTGGCTCTCAGCCAAGGATCTCGACTGAACGGCCATCCTGCAATGAAGATCACCGCCATTATCACGATCTGTTCGGCCATGTTTTTGGTTTGCCTGAGTGCCGATCCGGAACCAGTGCCCGCAGGCCGGTCTACTCTAACGCCACGTCAACGATGCATGATCCCTGTTGCAACGTTCACCGCTGTTGGGAATATGGACGCATTGAAAGGCGCCATCCACAATGGATTGGATGCCGGTTTGACTGTCAATGAAGTGAAAGAGATGCTCGTGCATGCCTATGCATACGCCGGGTTTCCCCGCTCCCTGAATGCGATCAACATGTGCATAGCGGTCTTGGAAGAGCGTCGCGCCCAGGGAATCGATGACTCAATTGGAAGATCAGCAAGCCCGATGCCCGCCGGTTTCGATCGAAACGTCTTTGGACATCAGACGCGCAACCGATTGGTGGGTCGTGATATGTCGCAACGCACCAGTGGCTATGCAACGTTTGCTCCGATTATCGATGATTTTTTGGTGGAGCATTTGTTTGCCGACATCTTCTCCCGCGATGTGTTAACCCACCAGGATAGGGAGCTCTTGACTATCAGTATGCTTGCTGCGATGTCCGGAACGGACGGACAGCTAAAATCCCACCTCCGGATCGCGGAGAAGGAGGGTTTTTCCCATTCCCAGTTCAAGGAGTTCGCAGAAGTTATTACAGCAAGCGTTGGGGATGAGAGCGGAGCCCGAACCCAACGCCTGTTGACGGAGGTGATGGGAATACCCTTTCCGGAAGCTGATAGATCTGCGTTGAAAGTTTTTAGAAAGACTGCGGCTGCCGAGGCTTCCGGACGTCATTTCTCCGGGAGCGTCAGAGTCGAATCGTGGTTCGCAGCGGAGTCTCACGATAGCTACCGTGGGGCGATGGTTCATTTTGAAGCCGGTGCTCGCACCGCTTGGCACTCCCATCCTCGGGGACAAACCCTCATTGTCACTGCGGGCCGAGGTCGTGTGCAGAGCAGCGGTGAAGCGGTCCAGGAAATTTCTCCCGGAGACGTGGTCTGGATTCCCGCGAAAGTGCGTCACTGGCATGGGGCATCCCCCGACAGTGCGATGTCGCACCTTGCGATTTCCACTCCGGAAAACGGGCTTACCGTTGAATGGATGGAGCTTGTGGATGATGCCGAATACCACGCAACCCCATCTTCTGAGATTGGTGAGTAGCCAGTTGTGGCACCGCATTCCATCTGTCGAACCCTAAGACGCATTTCGAGTCCCTGTCCTACAACCACTTATGAGCACGACAACCACACCCATACTGACTTCATCCCCTTCACGTCGCCGTTTTTTGTTACAAGCAGCGGGTGTCGCGGCCGTTCCCTTGCTGGCGGGTCACCTGTCTGGATCAGCCAATTCGCAACTGAGTTCTTCTGTTCCCGACACGTTCAGTTTGCGAGCCCGTCGAAAGCTGGGATCATTGGAGGTATCCGCGATCGGGTTGGGGGTGCAAAACATGAGCCGCACTTACCAAACCACTATTCCGACCCGTTCTGAGATGCTCCGCATCATACGCAACGCCTATGACCACGGACTCACGTTTTACGATGCTGCTGAAGCCTACGGTCCATTTGAGGTTGAGCGCATCCTTGGCGAGGGAGTGGAATCCTTTCGGGATCAGGTGGTCATCGCTACGAAATTCGGTTGGAACATTGATCTGGAGACTGGACAGAGACAACCGGGACTGAACAGCCGGCCCGAGCACATCAAACAGGTCGTCGACGCCATGCTAAAAAGACTGCGCACCGACTACATCGACTTGTTGTATCAGCACCGGGTTGATCCGCAAGTTCCCATTGAAGATGTGGCAGAGGCCGTCCAGGATCTGATGCGGCAAGGCAAAGTTTTGCACTGGGGCTTGTCCGAGATGGGCCAGAATACTCTGCGCCGAGCCCATGCTGCTCTTCCCGTATCGGCGGTTCAGAACGAGTATTCCTTGCTGTGGCGAGGTCCGGAGCAGTGGGTCATTCCCTCATGTGAGGAGCTTGGTATCGGTTTCGTGACCTGGAGTCCATTGGGAGTTGGTTTTTTGACCGGGGCCATCGACAGCTTCACTCGATTTGCAGATGGGGACTTCCGCAAGATGACATCCAGGTTCGCAGCGGAGCATCTGCCCGGGAACCTCAAGCTGGTGTCGCTGCTTCAGCAATGGGCCGAAAGGAAAGGCGTAACCCCCGCCCAGATATCCCTCGCTTGGATTCTGTCTCAGCGACCTTGGATTGTGCCCATTCCTGGCACAACGCAGATGGCTCACATGCTGGAAAACATTGGGGCAGTGGATGTGTCGCTTAACCGTGTGGAACTGCTCGAGCTAACCGATGCAGCCAACTCCATCTCTATTCGGGGAGCGCGGCTTCCCGAGTTTGTTCAAGCTTTCTCGGAAGTGGAGGCTCCTCTTCGATCCTGACCCAGCCGCTTCCGTAAACCTATACTAACTGTTTCCGAAATATGGCACTCTTGATACGCTTTTTCCTCTTCGCGATCTGCGCTGGAACCAGCTCATTTGCTTTATCTCCATCTCAACCTGACTGCGATACGCCAACCGAGTCTGAAACGATCATAGCTCTATCCCGCCTGAAGTGGGACTGGATGGCAGAGCGCAATATTGAGGCTCTTGACCGGCTTTTTGACACACAGGCAATGTTCGTGCACATGGGCGGTTCCATGAACAAGGAACAGGAGCTTGATGTCATCCGAAGTGGAGGGATTCACTACAAACACGCCGAGATTCATGAGACATCGCTTCGATTCATCGGCGACACGGCCATTCTTCTGAGTCGCCTGCAATTGGATGCTGTTGTTGGCGGAAACGAAGTTACGAACCCCTTCACAGTAACCGAGGTCTATGTCCGGATCGGAGCGGATTGGAAGCTCGGATGCATCTCCTTCACCCGTATGTTGCGGTAAGAGGAAGCCTCTTGTGGAGAGAGGGTGTGTTTTTCACTTCCGAACTGCCGCAATGGGAGAACCTGCAGGCTGGTTTTCTCCCTCAGGCGGTTGTCATGAGGTAGATGCCGCCGAGGATTACCAACAGCCCGCAGCCGCGCCGCATCCATTTGCCGGAGGGTCCATCATTTTGCCAGTTGAGCCATCGCTGCACCCATGTGCTGGATACTCCCGCAAAGGAGATAACAAAACAGTGTCCCACTGCAAACAATGCG
>JAQVLM010000314.1 GCA_028704125.1 Opitutales bacterium | reverse complement strand
GATCTCCTTGACCCGCGTCGCCAAAGCCAAGCGGGAGGCATCATCCGGCCCATAAATTTCTGCCACAATAGTTTGGAGAACAGGAGGGCCGGGAGGCACTTCCGCCACCGCTGCCGCCACTCCATGCTTGCGGGCGATCTCAGCAACCCGCGGGCGAATCCGCTTCGCGATATCGTGGCTCTGCGCCTTGCGGTGATGCTTGGGCAGCAGGTTCACCTGCACATCCGCCACATAGGGCCCGCTACGGGCGAAATAGTGGCGCACGAGTCCGTTAAAGTTAAAGGGAGAAGCCGCACCCGCGTATACCTGATAGTTGTCCACCTCTGGCTCGACCTTGATCGCTTCGGCGATTTCGCGTGCCACCGCCGCGGTCGTCTCAAGTGAAGTTCCTTCCGGGGAATTGATGATGATCTGAAACTCGCTCTTGTTGTCGAATGGCAGCATCTTCAACTTGACCCATCCGAGGCCCACAAGGCTCATTGAGCCGAGCAACAACAAGATAATGGATGCCAGAAAGATCCAACGCCAGGATGCGTGCGCGAGCAACGGATCCATGATCTTGTGATACAGGCGGGTGAACCAATCATCCGGAGCATGCTCGAGCTCAAGTGCCGAACGCTCGGCTTCCGGAAGCTCAGCCTCGCACATGAAACGCCGCTTGAGCACCTTCATGGCCGCCCATGGCGTGATCGTGAAGGCTATCAGCATCGAGAACACCATCGCGGCGGATGCCCCGACCGGGATCGGGCGCATGTAAGGGCCCATCAACCCGCCGACAAAAGCCATCGGCAGAATCGCTGCAATCACGGCCCATGTCGCCAGAACCGTGGGGTTTCCGACTTCGTCTACCGCATCAAGCGCCACCTTTACCAAAGGCTTCTTTGATGCCCCCGGCAAACGCACATGGCGCACGATGTTCTCAACGACCACGATCGCATCATCCACCAGAATCCCGATGGAGAAAATCAGGGCGAAAAGCGTGATGCGGTTGAGCGTGTAGCCATACAAATAGAACACCAGCAGCGTGAGAGCCAGCGTCGAGGGAATGGCCAGCAGAACCACAATGGACTCGCGCCACCCCAAAAAGAACAGTATCAAGAGTGCCACCCCGAACACCGCTATCCCCATGTGCAGGAGCAGCTCATTGGATTTCTCGGATGCGGTCTCGCCGTAGTCGCGGGTGACTGTAACCGACATATCATTGGGAATGAGGGAGCCCTCAAGCTCAGCGACCTTCTCCCGAATGCTGTCCACCACCCATACCGCGTTCGCGCCCGGCCGCTTGGCCACCGAAATCGTGACTGCAGGCTCAACAGAGTCCGCATCACCGAACAGCACGTAGTCCTGCGGTTCCTCCGGTCCGTCCACGATGTCAGCCACCTCACGCAGGAAAACCGGTTTGCCGGCATAAACCCCGACAACCGTATCACCCACCTCTCCGACATCCTTGAAAAAGCGCCCGGTGTGCACGAGAACCGTCTGATCCTGAGCCGTCAACAGGCCCGGAAACGCCTGCTGATTTGACTCCTTCAAAGCGGGAATCAGCTCCATCGGGCTCAACCCCCGGGATGACAAACGGGCCGGATCCAACTCAACCCGCACCTGCCGGCGGGTGCCACCGATCACACGGGTTTCCGCGACCTCATCAATCCGCTTGATTTGGTCCTCCAACGCCGTGGCCACACGGCGCAAGGTGTAGTGATCATACGATTCGCCATGGAGGGTCAGGGCCATGATGGGAACATCATCGATGGTGTGGGGCTTGATCAGCGGCATCGACACTCCGTGGGGAATCCGGTCAAAATTGGTCTGCAGTTTCTGATTCAGCTTGATGAGGCTGTCCTCGAGATCCGAACCCACCTCAAAGCGCACGATCACCATGGAAGCCCCGGTCATTGACGTCGAATAGACGTATTCCACCCCCGGCACTTCCCACAACAGCTTCTCCATCGGAGCTGTGACCCGCCGCTCCACCTCCTTGGCGGATGCACCCGGCATGCGCACCATCACATCCACCATCGGGACCTTGATCTGCGGCTCCTCCTCGCGGGGCAGCATCATCACGGAGAAAAGCCCCATGAGTATCGACGCGATGATCACAATCGGCGTCAATCGCGAATCGATAAACATCGAGGCCAGTCGCCCCGCGAATCCGTATGCCCGGGCGCCATTACCCTGTGTGTTTTCCTGACTCATATCCGGTATCTCCCAGTTTTGAGGTTGTGGCGTTTATTGTCCGGCAACCACCGGTTGACCATCGCGGAAGGTGGGTTCCGGATTCAGGACCATGGTTTCTCCACCACTCAGCCCCGACAAAACCTCCACCCGATCGCCGATAACCGAGCCGGTCTTGACGATGCGCATGCGCAGCTTGCCGTCCTCCACGAGGAAGACCCGTTCAATCTGCCCCCAACGGCTCATGGCACTGCGGGGAACCCAAACCGCCTCAACAGGATCGTTGGGAACCAATACCCGGGCAAACTGCCCGGAACGCAAGGGCGGCTCCTGACGGATCGCGATCTTTACGGGAAAAGTGCGCGACTGGGGATCGGCGGCAGGGGCTATCTCCTCGATCTCACCCTTCATGCTCAATCCGGCCGACGGGATCTCCACCTCCATCTGCGCACCCACCTTCAGACGGGAACCCAATGCCTCCGGAACATCTGCCTCGATGCGGAGGCTGTCCAGGTTGTCGATATCCACGAGGTGGCGGCCCGGAGTCGCGAGGTCACCCTCGTTCATCCACTTGCGCGTGATAACGCCATCAAACGGAGCCCGGATTTCGGTATAGGACAACATGGTCTCCGCTTCTTCAGCGGCAGCCTTTGCCATGCGGAGCT
The DNA here is from genome assembly GCA_028704125.1 of Opitutales bacterium. Taxonomy (GTDB): domain Bacteria; phylum Verrucomicrobiota; class Verrucomicrobiia; order Opitutales; family JAFGAQ01; genus JAFGAQ01. The sequence continues at coordinate 1,766 of JAQVLM010000314.1, read as the reverse complement.
GATCGCTCAAATCGTTGACGAGCTCCTGCGTGCTGGCGCCGGACTTCAACAGCCCCTCCTCACGCTGAAGGTCACGACGGGCCTTGTCGTAGCCCGCCTGAGCCTGCTGAAGCTTGGAGGCAATCTCCATCGCCGATACCTTCGCCAGAAGATCGCCCTTGGCAACGGACTGACCCAGGATCACTGGCATTTCAACGATCTCGCCAGTCACCTTCGGAGCGATGGATGCACGCTCCCTCGCGCGCAGCGTTCCCGTTACGGGTGTGTTGCGGGAGAGCATTCCGGTTTCAACCACCGTCGTTTCCACTTGGACGGAAGGAAGGGATACAGCATGGGAGGAGTGCGAATCCTCCCCGCAGCCGCTCAGGATAATCGACAGCGCGGTCAATGAAGTGGCAGTGAAGATAAGGGTCTTGTTCATAAATCGGTCAGTTGACAGGGTTGTTATGGAAAACGGGAACAAATCGGGTTTGGATTACGGGATTGTGAACCTCAACGCGGGGTTCCAAGCGCTTGTTTCAAGTCGGCCCATGCGATCTGCATCTGTGTGATCGGCAGCGCCCGGCGCATTCTGGCTTCGGTCAGCCGGTTTTCCACATCAATCAGTTCGGAAGACAGAATCACCCCGGTCTCAAAACGTTGACGGCTCAAATTGGCACTTTCCTCGGCCTGCTCGACCATTTTGTCAGTAACCACCAGGGTCTCGCGTGCGTTTCGCCAGGCAATCCGGGCGGAACGAACCTCGAGCCCAATCCCCAGCTCCGCCTTGCGCAGGCGCTCCCTGGCTGCGCGCACATGGGCCTCCGCTTCCTTGACCCGGTTCCGGGTAACGCCCGCATCGTAGATCGGAAGGTTTAAAACCACTCCGGCCATCCAACTATCACCACCGGCATCCATCTCAAAACCCTGATCATACTGGAGACTCGCAAATGCGTCGACAGTCGGGAGATGCCCTCCCTTTACCCGGCTGAGGTTGTGTTCGGCGGCGGCCAGCGCCGACTTGGCCGCGAGAATCTCGGGCCGTTCTCCCGAAGCAGGTTCGGCATCGGGCAGGATAGCGGGATCCGGCAACTGTTCGGGCCATTGGCACCGCTCGATGCCCGGGGCACCCAAGAGGTTGAAGAGCGCCTCACAAGCCAACTGCACCTGCGAATCCGCCTGCAGCTTATTCTCCATCGCGCGCGCCAACTGCACCTCAAGGTTCAACACTTCGGTCTTGAGGAACTTCCCCGCATCGTATTGCAACTCAGCCACCCGCAGGTTCCCCTCCATCGCCGCCACTGCCGAAGCCTGGCTCGCAGCCATCTCACGGGCCTGCATGATTTGATGCCATGCCCGCTCCACCGCAAACGCAATCTGGCGACGAACCGCCTCCGCCTGGTATCCGGTGGCGTCACGCACCTCCTTCGAAGCCTCCACGCCTGCTTTGGATTGCCCCCCATTGTAGAGACGGTAACGGACCGAGCCCGTTACATTCAGGTTATCCACCTCTCCCGGATTGTTGAAATCGATCTCCGGATGAAAAGCGCTCTGGTTCAAAATCGCTCCAAAGGATTGCATCGGCATATTCGTCCGGGTGTAGGACGACTGCAACCCGATCTGGGGCCGGAACGCCGATTTCGACTGCTCCAGCAATGCCTCCGATGCCGCTACTTGCTCAGCGGCAATCCGGACATCCGGGTTGTTGGCCAGAGCCATCTCGATGGCCTGTGGCAAATCGACAGGCACTGCCGCCGATGCGGGCACAGAGATGGCAAATATCGAGA
>JAQVLM010000313.1 GCA_028704125.1 Opitutales bacterium | reverse complement strand
AGAAGCGTGTCAGCCCAATGCCGCTCCACGCTTACGGTCTCACCCCGATCGGTGTTCAAGGCCCTTTCCGGTGAGTTGATCGCCATGATCATGGGTTCCATATCGCCCATGTTGGTCTTTGCGGATCCAATCAAATCCCTGAAAAACGCATAACCGCTATCATAGGAGGTGGCCCCTCCAATGTGGAAGGAAAGAACCGGCAATCCCTCCTCCTGAAGATAGTTTGAAAACTGGTTCAGGAATGCGCTTTTTCCAATTCCTTCGGGGCCCCATACCAATGCAAACTGAAAATGGGCACGCATCGACGAGCGGTGCAGCAGATGCTTTTCCACCATCTGAAGCTCTTTTTCGCGTCCAATGAAGTATTGGGAGGGCATTTCATCATCGATTATCGGACTTCCGTTGCGAATCTTAACTCTACTTTGACGAATGAGCCTTGGAAAATGTCTGCCTCATCGCGGATGGCTCGGGGCCTTGATGTCCAAAATGGGACAACGGGAGCTTGCGACTTGCGGATTCCTGGTGCACTTTGCGTTTCCACTAATGTGATGCGATCATTCGCTGAAGCCGTAAAAGTAAGCGGTTGAGTGGCAAAACACCCCCTTCACCTTTTATGAACACATCCGAAAAACCTGTTTGGACAACGATCAAAGAATACCGTGACATTCGCTTTGAGTCCCTTGGCAGCGAGGGAATCGTGAAAATCACGATCAACCGACCGGAAAAAAGAAACGCATTCCGTCCCGAAACGGTCCATGAAATGATGGATGCGTTCTCCATTGCCAGGGATGACGGCAGGGTAGGGGTGATTCTCCTCACCGGAGCCGGGCCTCACTCCGATGGTAAATACGCGTTTTGCTCCGGTGGGGATCAGAGCATTCGCGGACAGGCTGGCTATGTCGACGCTGACGGAACCCCCCGGCTCAACGTGCTCGACCTTCAGAAAATGATCCGTTCGATTCCAAAGGTGGTGATTGCATTGGTTGCCGGCTATGCCATTGGAGGCGGACATGTTTTGCATGTGGTCTGCGATCTAAGCCTTGCGGCGGAAAACGCGGTGTTCGGGCAAACCGGTCCTCGGGTGGGTAGCTTCGACGGAGGCTTCGGGTCAAGCTACCTTGCCCGTTGTGTGGGGCAGAAAAAAGCGCGTGAGATCTGGTATCTCTGTAGGCAGTATACCGCCAAGCAGGCGCTCGATATGGGATTGGTCAATGCGGTGGTGCCAGTCGATTCGCTCGAAGACGAAGGGATCCAATGGGCGAGGGAGATCATGGAGAAAAGCCCATTGGCAATCCGTTGTCTGAAATCCGCTTTCAACGCCGAACTGGATGGTCAGGCCGGGATACAGGAACTCGCCGGAAATACGACCTTGCTCTACTACCTCAGTGAGGAAGGATCCGAAGGGAAGAAGGCTTACCTCGAAAAACGCCGGCCTAATTTCATCAAATACCCTTGGTTACCGTAATCATACATCAAATCTATTTGCAATAATCATCATTTTGCATCAAATATTTATATCATATGAGGATTACGGTCGATATTGAGGAATCCACCCTGACTGAACTGCTTGAACTGACCGGAAAGCGTAAGATGAGTCCGGCGGTCGCGGAGGCCGTTGAGGGCTATGTGAGACGCTTGAAGGTCAGCCGTTTTGGGAAACAGATTCTATCGGGAGCCTACGATTCCGAATCCAGCGACGGAATTCACGCTGGGGCTTCGTCCGAATCCGGTGGGCGAAAGTAATCGGTCGAATGCGAAACCAATGAATGCTGAAGCAGGAACCGAAACGTGGGATCCAAGGGAACAGGTATTGGTGGACCTGAGTGTATGGAGGTCGGTCCTCGGATTGCCGGAAGGTCCGCCGGTGCAGCGGGTCGCCCGATTGGTCGTGGACCACCTGCTGGATGATTACCGGGTGGTGATCAATGACTGGGTATATTTCTCGCTTCTGAGAGAAGCTCCCGACAAATGGAAAGCGGAGTGGATGCTCTACCTGAAAGCGATTCCACGCCTGCCTTTAAAGAAAACAACCCTGGATATTGCGCTTCAACTGACTTGGGAACTAACAAAAAACGGGTTTTCGCTGAATCCACAGTCCGCGATTAATGCGGCGCAATCGCTGCAGTATCAGATCCCGCTCTACACGATGGATCCGCTGCATGAGGTCCTTGGGCGATACCGCAGAGTCAGGATCTATCAACCCTGAGAATTACTTCTTGAGGACAGAAAGCAGTTTTTCCGTGCTCATGCGGATATTATCCACCCACTTGAGGCCAACAATCGGTTTGCCGGTTTCTGCATCGTTGAAAGGAAGCAGCTCATCATCGTCGACCAGGAACCGGTAGTCGACCGTCAACTCCTCGCCAGCTTTGATATTGCGGCCGGCAAACACAAAACCCAAATGCCAGAGTCCATTCGGGGAAAAACTGTGGTTGATATTGCACTCATCGGGCCAATCCGCGCTTACGGTATAGAAGCGCTCAAACCAGCGGACCGATGAAGTGTCCTCGATGCTGCCGGGCTGGAATGCGAGCTTTTCCTGCAGGCTGTAAACCCGGTCAATGCGATCCGGAGACACAATGACGGATCCCTGAACGACATCCGTCAGGAGAAAAACTCCACGGCCTGCGCCGGGTATGCGGGAGGCATCCACGCGATATGGAATCGTAAACATACGTTTGAATGGGATTGAGTGAATGGAAACTGTGACAGTATCAGGGATACCCGTTCAAATGAAAAGTGCGTTCACCGGGGCGAAATGCTGGCGATTTATTGTTCGCACAATAAATATTATGTCTAATAGAGTAATGGAGGGACTTTGCCTCATTCGATTCCAAACCATCCGGCTGCCGGATTCCTGCTTCTTTCGTTTGCAATCGTAATCATTCGATTATCGTTTGATGAAATACCGGTCCGCAGCTTCGCTTTTGAAGATGCGGCCTGAATTGGGCACACATCAAAAATCACTCACATCATCACAAGTCATTTCCCATTATGAATATCCGTTTGTCGCGTCCGCTCCGCTTCTCTGTCAGCATGTTATTGGTGGCACTATGTGCTCAAATTCTCCCGGCATCAGCGGAATCATCCGATGGGACCCTTGCATCGGTCCCGCAATGGAGCACGGATTTTGAAGGCACTTTGAAGCTATCCCTGGAAACCGGGAAACCGGTGCTGGTGAATTTCACGGGATCGGATTGGTGTGGATGGTGTGTGAAATTGAAGAAGGACCTCTTCGAGACTCCTGGTTTCGTGGCCTATTCCAACGATGAGCTGCTTTTGTTGGAGGTGGATTTCCCCTCCCGCAAGCCGATTGATCCGGCATTGGCCGCTTCAAACCGGAAGCTTGCCGAAGCCTATGGGGTTGAAGGTTTCCCCACCCTTGTGGTTCTCGACGGCAACGGCAAGGAACTCGGGAGGCATGTAGGATACTTCAAAGGTGGGGTGAAAGCTTTCAGTGCCTACATTCAGTCATTGTTGCCATCCTCGTGATTCCTGACTCAGGTTTCAGCGGACTCAGCCTCTTCCAGCTCGGCTTGCGCATCCTCCCACTCTTTCATGGCGGTTTCGATATCGTATTTGACCCTATCGTAGGCTTCCATGTCGGACTTCAGGTCGGGCCGGCCTGAGAAGAATTCCGGGTTCTTCATTTTGTCTTCCCATTCGCTGAGTTGTTTTTCGAGGGAAACAACCCTTGATTCGGCGTGAACGACGGCTTTTTTCAGGGGACCCAAACGTTGGAGCCGTTCGGCTTTTGCCCTTCTCACATCCTTGAACGATCCGGCGGCAGCGTTTTTTGTTTTGCCGGATGATTTCGAATCCGAAGCCTGATCCGCCTCCACTTTGTCCAGATAGGCAGAGACATTGCACCAGAACATCCGGTGGGCCTTGGGACTGATTTCAAGGGTTTGCGTGACGAGAGGATCCAGGAAATCGCGGTCATGCGAGATGATCATCAAAGCACCGTTGTATTCCCTGAGCGCATCCTGGAGGATTCTTTTCGTCGCGATGTCCAGGTGGTTCGTTGGTTCGTCAAGCACCATGAGGTTGCATGGTTTGAGGAGCATACGGGCCAGTGCCAAACGGTTCTTTTCGCCGCCGCTCAGGACAGCCACTTTCTTGAATGCCGCATCGCCGGAAAAAAGAAACGATCCCAAAACATCGCGGGTTCGCTGCTCGGCTGCTCCCGACAGCAGAGCCGATTCCAGCACGGAATGATCGGGGTTGAGTTGTTCGGTCTGGTGTTGCGCAAAATACCCGATAATGGTTTTACTCCCCACCTGGCGGTGCCCGCTTTGAAAAGGCTCCTCTCCAGCGATAATGCGAGCCAATGTTGATTTGCCAGCACCGTTGACTCCGACCACGGCTAGTCGCTGCCCTTTTTCGATTTTGAGATCAAACCCGTGGAACAAGTTGAGATCGCCGTAGGACTTGTGGATTTGATCCAATTGGATCAGCAGCTGGTGGGCCGGAGGCGTTTCCGCAAAGCGGAAACGGAGGGAGGCTTCATCCTGTTCGATTTCGATTCGCTCTACTTTTTCCAGCTGCTTGATTCTGCTTTGAACCTGACTTGCTTTTGTCGCTTTCGCCCGGAAGCGAAGATCGGAAG
>JAQVLM010000312.1 GCA_028704125.1 Opitutales bacterium | reverse complement strand
CCCTGACGCTCCTTGGTTGCCCCGCAAATGGTGTCGATGACGACTGCCTCGGGGTATTGTTCGCGCAGGCGGTTGGCGAGGGCTTCGAATTCGTGGGTGAACATGGTGGACTGGGAAACCATGCATACCAAAGGACCCAAGGGCGGAAGGGCCTCCACATCGGCCATATTCTGTACCACATGACCCTTCCCTTCGGAATACCCCATGAGTCCGATGACTTCGGGGTGATCGGGGTCTCCGAAGATGACGGTTGCGTATCCCTTGCGACTGTGTTGCTTGATTTTACCGGCAATGATGCCCACGTCGGGACATGTCGCGTCTTTGAAGTCCATGCCCAGCTCGCGCAGGTATTTGCGGCGTTCGGGCGATATGCCATGCGCCCGGACCACCATGACCGCGTTGGCCTTCTCGGTTTCGGAAAGTTGGATGGCATCGCGGCTTTGATAATCTCCGATCTCGCGAATTCCTTCCGCTCCAAGGGTTTCCATCATCTGGCGATTGTGGATGAGCGGTCCATCCGTGAAGACGGTCTTGTTTTTAATCGTTGCGAACTCTCTTGCGATGCGAATGGCCCGATCCACGCCCCAACAGAAGCCGGCGCTCTTTGCCCGAATAACTTTCATGATGGGATCGAATGTGGACGGATTTGGCGGTTGGGTCAAACCGCCCGGACAAATCGGAGCGAAAATGCTACCGGATCGCTTGGATGCGCGCGGAGTAGTCGATAACGCCCTGAGCCACGTTTTGAGCCAGTTGATTGCGGTAGTTGGCGTTCTTGAGTTTGCGGGCGGTCTCGGGATGGCTGACAAAACCCAACTCGAGAAGGGCGGCAGGGCAGCGGATATCGCGGAGTACGGTGAACCTGGCCCGTTTGAGTCCACGGTCCCTCTCGGAAAGTCCGCGGATCAGACGGTTCTGGAGGTGGTAACCGAGGAGGGCGTTCCACGGGTCGTGGCGATTGGCTTCCGCATGCAAACGGTCACTCTTTACTGTGCTTGATCGCGCAGTGGATGGATGGTTGATCAAGGTGAAAGCGAATGTCTCGACTCCTTGCGCTGAGCCATCGGCATGTGAGTTGAAGTGAATGCTCAGGAAAAGATCCGCCTTGTGACGGTTGGCAATAACGGTGCGGTCTTCCAGCGCGATGAACGAATCGGTCGAACGGGTGAGCACAACCCGGTAACCTGCGCGTGTGAGGTGTTGCTGGATGCGTTTGGAAACATCGAGGGTGAGACTCTTTTCCTGAAGACCCATCCGTTTGTTTTCGGCCCCGGGGTCTTTACCTCCGTGCCCGGGATCGAGCACAATGGTGCGTATAGGGCCGGGTTTCGATGGCTTGAACTGCTGGGGTTTGACAACTGGGAGAAGGGTGAAATGCCAATCGAGGGTATCGATGTACAATTGATTGCGGTATGCCAGAACCGGTCGACCGAGAGAAATCCGGACGTTGTTGATCAGAATGTGGCGTTCCTTGCTTCCAATATCGATCCGGGTCCATTGGTTGGCCAGTGAGATCCGTTCACCCCGTTCCACCCAGCGCATTTTCATGCCGAGGTGACTGGAGATGTCGGCGACATTGACGACTTCGCGTCCCGCGATGGTCTTGCTTTGAACCGCGCCGCACAGGGCAACGTGCCCAGCAATCGCCAATAACAGCACCCAACCAATCGGAAAGACGGAATGGGTGATACGGAACAAGGTATCGCCGGTATGATAGGACCTGAACACAGATTCGGAGTGAAACAATCCCGCGGCCGGCTGCAACCAAATTGCCCCGGATTTCCTAAAAAGAAATCAATCGCCGTCGTCTTCCTCTTCCGGTTCGTCTCCAGTGCTATACTTCAGTTTCCGTTTGTTTGCGGGAAGCGGAGAAAGCGAGACCGAGACGCTACGTCCAACGAGTCTTGGATCCGCATCCGGGTTACCAATGTGATTGAGATCTTCAATCGCGCGTTTGACGGTTTCGAAGCCCAGTTCCCGGTGTTCGTTTTCGCGGCCCCTGAATTGAAGCGAAATCTTGAGCTTGTTGCCTTTGTTGAGAAACTGCTCTGCCCGACGTACCTTTGTCATGTAGTCGTGAATGTCGATTGAAACGCGTAGCTTGATTTCCTTGACCTTTGTAACAGAGGAATTGCTTTTGCTTTCCTTCTGTTTCTTGCTCAATTCATACATGTATTTCCCGAAGTCGAGAATGCGGCAAACGGGAGGTTTTGCGGTGGGAGATACTTCTACGAGATCCAGTCCGGCTCCTTTGGCCATGCGCAAGGCATCCGCCGGATTCATGACTCCCAATTGTTTACCATCCGGTCCGATGACCCGGACTTCGGGTGCTCGTATGCGTTCGTTTTTTCTAACTGAGCTTCCGCCGGTTCGCCGACGATTGTAACTGCTGGATCTGGGATATTGTGCCATTCAATGTGTGTGGATGAAAACCTTGTGTGTAGGCTATCGATATTTTTGCGTAAGAAATTAGTGTGAAATCCCGTTGGCATCAACCAAAAAGAAAAGGTGTGCCCATTGATTGTGGCACACCTGAAAGGTCCCAGAGGGGAGGGGAATCCGTATCGATGGGAAGTTCCCCCACATATCAGAGCGAAGGTGAGGGTGGAATCACTTCCGTGTTTTGAAGATTGTCTCCCGGATTATCGGGTGTGCCGATCGGTGTCGGACCCGCAGGGTCGGCAGGAGCAGCGAAGGCAATCGTGCGGTCGATAAAGTCGTAACCGGGAGGGATGATAGCGGATTCAGTGATGTGCGTGAATCCGGGAGGCGTGTTGAAAGAGAGAGGACCGCCTTCCGCACGGTATTCGATGAAGGTGACCCGTTCGTCGGTGTAGCTCAGCTCATTGGAGGTGACTACGGTCGTGCTGATTCCGATGACGCCTGCCGGAGTATCGTTACGGCTGATGGTCTGGAATGCGTTGGTTTCGACCTGCAAAAACTCGACTGAAACCAGTGAGTTTGCGCCGATGCGGTGCTGATCGAGTGGGCTGATCACCGCCACGAAATCCATGGATGGCGCATTCAGTGTGTTGGCAATCACCTTTCCTGCTTCCACTCTGAGTCCAACGCGGGTGATGTCCGAGGGTTGAACTCCGCTCAAAAGGAGGTGGGAAAGCATGCTTTCCAGGAAAAGATTTGCTGAGGGTTCGATCGAGAGAGTGGCCTCATTGGGAAGTGCCAAAACGGTTCTTCCTTCCGATGGCGTGCGGAGAATTGTTCCAGCCGATATTTCCATCCCTTCGACGATGGTTCCCGTGGCTCCGGTGATGGTGTTGAGGAAGGTCGCTCCCTCGAGTGTGGAGAGGACGATTGCATTCGAACCGGCTGATGGATCGCTGAGAAGAAGACTATTGGCCGTAGCACTGAGTTTCTCTAAGAGAACGTAGTCGTAGGGGGTGACCGAATAAGCGGGACTCGATCCGCCGCGTTCCGGTGTCTCGAGCATTTGAAGGATGATGGCCGTTGATTCGGTGTCGATGGATTGGCTGCGCGCTGTTCCTTCCGCATCCCATGTTATGTAGAACGTTTGGTTGTCTTTAGCTGAGAAACCGGATTGTCCATTGGTTTCAATTTTCAATGCGGCTACCCCGAGATTGATCGCGCGGGAAGTCTTCATGTCACCAGTCGCCGAGGATCCATGGGAAACAAAGAACTTGGTTTGGGTGGCGGAAACCGTGGCTAAGGGGGTTTCCACCGTCATGGCGGCACCCTCAGGTTTTTGGGTGGCGTTCACGACAATGTCGCCATGGGTCAGTATCAGCTTGATTGAAGGTGTCTGCTCCGCTTTTCGGGCCGCGGCCCGGCCGTCCTGTTGGGAAAAGGAGACGATTTCGATGCTGGTGTTGGGCGACACCCTGGCAGCCACCCCATTGGAGAAAACAACGTCCAAGAAAGCGTCGTTTGTCGTTTGTATGGAATACCCCTGGGTGATGGAGGTGGATTCGGTTATTTTCTCGCGGGAGCCTGTATTCGTATTGGTAATATAGGCGTCACCACTGATTCTCTTGAATGAGATCGATCCCGGAATTGTGTTCTGGGAGTGAAGCGGGCTCAATGCAACAAGTGCTGAAGCCAGAAGAACAATGAATGAATGCGGTTTCATATGGTATGATAATCTGGAACGGAAGCAGTATGCTAGGGGTACCTCCAAACATCCGGGTTGTCAACGAATTGTGATAAATTCGCGAAGTGTTTCGTAAGCAGATTCCGGGAATATGACCGGATCTGATTCAAATGAAACCCTTGATTGGCGGGCCTTGACCTGCTATAGAACTGCCTTATCTGAGATGCGGATACAAAGACACATGCCATCCATCGGGGGACCAGAAGGACGTTTGGTGTCTGCTGTTGTTTTCTGGATGCTTGGGATGCTGTGGATGGCCTCTTTAGTGGAGGGCGTGGAGGTCCTGAACTACGATGTGAGTTCGCGGTTTGAACCGGCGGAAGTATCCTTGGGGCAGGAATGCCTCTACATTGTTACCATTCGGCGGCGTGAAGGGGATCCGGAAAGCCGGTTGACTATTCCTCCGCAGCCGGAGTTGCCGGCTCACGCCCATTTGACATTCGGGCGTTATCAGACCTCGGAGGAGTATATGTCTTCAATGGGGATGGATCCGGGCGGTATT
>JAQVLM010000311.1 GCA_028704125.1 Opitutales bacterium | reverse complement strand
GGCCTGATGGGAGTCGTCCTGACCATGACCCTCGTCATCATCACTGCTTTGGCGATGACACGTGAACGCGAGCGCGGAACAATGGAAAACCTGCTGAGCACTCCCGTCCGTCCCTTCGAGGTGCTCACCGGCAAGATTGTTCCCTATGTTCTCGTAGGCTATGTTCAAGTGGCGCTCATCCTCATCGCCGCCCGCTGGATGTTCAACGTCCCCTTCATCGGCGACCTCTGGCTGCTGCTGGCATGCACCCTTGTCTTCATTCTCGCCAACCTCGGAGTGGGGATTACCTTCTCAACCTTTGCTCAAAACCAGCTGCAAGCCGTCCAGATGGCCTTTTTCTTCTTTCTGCCATCCCTTCTGCTGTCCGGATTCATGTTCCCCTTCCGCGGCATGCCCGAATGGGCGCAAGCCATCGGCAGCGTCCTCCCCTTGACCCACTTTCTGCGCATTGTACGCGGTATCATCCTCAAAGGCAGCACGTGGCCGGATATCGCGCCCGAGATGATCCCGATTACGCTCTTCCTCTGCCTGAGTCTGCTCCTTGGGCTCCTCCGCTATCGCCAAACACTCGACTGAACCGTATCAGGTTTCGAGAGCGGCCTCAACCGAGGTGAAGACTTTCCAGCCCTTCGATTCCTCGAAGGCCTTCGCCTCCTGATCGATCCGCTCATTCCCGACCACGTAGCATTTCAGGGTTAACTCCTGACAATACTTCATCGCATCGAGCATGAACTTAACGACGTTCATGTTGAGGGCTTCCAAGGTGTGAACATCCACCACCACTTTCCTGAAGCCATTGTCGACGGCTTTGGTGATCTTTTCCCGCAGGAACCCGTTCACTTCATTGATGGAGTGATTCGACGGATTCTCTGGCAGGCTGATGAGCAGGTAGTCCCCATCAAACTTGAAATACTTCTCGGAGGTATCCAGATTGGCCGCATTCGCGATCTTGGTTTCCAGTTCATGGAAATCCACCGGTTTCGTCACGATGTTCGTGAAACCCGTATCCTGCGCACGTGCATGCTCATGGGTGTCGGTCTTGACGATCAAGGCAAATATCGGCGTGTACTTGTGCCGGGGATTGGACCGCAGGATCCGGAATAACTCAATACCCGAGTCGTGCGGCAATGAAAGACTGATGATGACCACATCCTGCTGGGTCTCCTGAGCGGTATCGATCGCCTCACCTGTCGAAGATACAACATTGACCTTCCAACTGGGATACGAAAAACCGGTCCGGAACTGCTCCGCAATCGCCGGCTTGTCTTCCACCAACATGATATTGAGCGGATCGGTCAGTTTCCTGCGCTTTTCCTGAGTCTCCGAAATCGGCCTCAAGTCGATCACGCGACCCACCTTCTCAATCAAAGTCTCCTCGCTGAAAGGCTTCACGATATAGTCCCGAATGCCAATCTTGGCAATCTTGAGAACCGTTTCCTTCCCAGCTTCAGCGGTCAGCATGATCACCGGGATATGCTTCAGCGAATTGTCCGCCTTCAGCTTGGTCAGCATTTCAATTCCATCCATCACCGGCATGGTGATATCAAGCAGGATCAAATCAGGATTCTCCTTACTGGCGGCAGCAAGACCCTCCACCCCATTCGTCCCCTCACAGATCTCCAGGTCGAAGTCCGTAAAGGCCTTCTTCACAATCATGCGGACGGCCTTTGAATCGTCGACGGTTAAGCATTTTTTGCTCATGGTTCCCTCAGGTCAGTCAGATCAATCTCCTGTGCGAATGAACAGGTCTGCCACGAAAGCATCCCCCTCCGTGTCGAAATAGAACGTCTCCCGCTGCGACTGAGAGGTCGATTCGACACTGAAATTGGTCCCCCTGAGAATCGATGGGATCGTCAACTGACAGCTGTACCCCTTGTGACTAAGCTGATTTTTGAAGCCGCCAACCGTCATGTTCGCCAGCTCACCCAACGCATCATTGACGGTCTCGTGATCGCTTGCCTCAAGGTCATCCATTCCCAGCAATTGCCGGGTCAGTTTGAGCGCCAGCGTCGCCTCCATGCAAAGGTAAACCATGCCGTATATCTTTCCGCTGAAACCGACATTCGCCGCAATCATCGGATTGTTGGAGTTGTAGGCGGGAGACACGCTCTCCTCCGCAGTCATCGAAGACTCATGGCGGTCCAAGTCGACCTGCATGCTCAACATGGTGGTGAAAACATCCTGAACTGCCGAGACCATCATTCCCACCAGCTCTTCTTCCGGGATAAGTATTAGCTTGGACATATTTCGAAAGCAATCTTGGTTTATGTATCGGTATTAGCGAGAGATTATTTAGCGGTAGGTTCAGGAATTTCGATTCCCTCGATCCGGTATTGGTTGATCTTGTTTCGCAATGTGCGGATGCTGATCGACAACAATTCGGCCGCCTGCGTCCGATTCCCTGAAGTACAGGACAAGGCATGCAGAATATGCCGACGCTCCACCTCCTCCAGCGGAATCACGCCACCCTCCCCGGGAGTATCGTCCCCGGAAGGCATGGGAGCATCCGCCGCTACCGGCTTCGATTGCGCCTCCAATACATCCTGCACCCCACGGCTCATCCGGATCAGACCCAGATTCGCCGGTGTGATATAAGCATTGTTGTCGCAAAGGATCACGGCTCGTTCGATGGTGTTTTGAAGCTCCCGCACATTTCCTGGCCAATCGTGGGCCACCAATGCTTCTTCGGCAGATTTTGAATAACCTTTAACCGAATGCCCGTGTTTTCTCGTGAACACCTCCAGAAAACGGGAGGCAAGCAAGGGAATGTCATCCTTCCGGTCCCGCAGAGCCGGCACATGGATCGGGAAGACATTCAGCCGATAAAACAGGTCCTGACGGAACCGTCCCGCATCCACCTCCTTCATCAGGTCCCGATTGGTCGTGGCCAGAACCCGCACATTCACGCGGATCGTCTTATTACCCCCGACCCTTTCAAATTCCTTCTCCTGCAACACGCGCAACAGCTTCGCCTGCAGTTGGGGCGAAATCTCACTGATTTCATCCAGCAGAATGGTTCCATTATTGGCCAGTTCGAAGCGACCCTCCCTCCGTTGGGTCGCTCCCGTAAACGATCCCTTTTCGTGTCCGAAAAACTCGCTCTCAATGAGGTTCTCCGAAATCGCGGCACAATTCACCCGAATGAAAGGTGCATTCACAAGTGAACTCAAACGGTGGATCTCATTGGCCACCAGTTCCTTTCCCGTTCCATTCTCGCCCGTAATCAGGACCGTCGCCTCTGTGGCCGCCACCTTCCGGATGATCTTCTTCAGGTCCTGCATCGGTGCACTATCACCGATGATCCCGCTCTTGCTCTGGCCCTCTGTGTTGAGGTAACGGCTGACTTTCACCAGTTGGCTGAAACTCTCCGCCTTCTTGAGGATCACCTCAATCTGGTCCGAGGAAAACGGCTTGATCACATAGTCAAAAGCCCCAAGACGCATGCAATTCACAGCGGACTCCACCGAGCCATACCCGGTCATCATCACCACCATCGGCTTGTCGGGATCGTCCCCGATGCGTTCCAGCAGATCCGTCCCGTCACCATCCGGAAGCCGCACATCCAGAAAGATCAGGTCAAACTGGTCTTTTCCCATGATGGCCTCGCATTCAGCGATCGTCGAGGCACTCGCAACCGCATACCGACGGTTGCGCAACTGCTGTTCGAGGGTCTTTCGAATGATTAATTCATCATCAACGACAATGATCTTATCAAAGGCCATGAGCGATCTCTATCTTTTGTCCAGTCTTACCGGTTTCACATCGAGCCGGTTTCCGTTCAAGGGTACCGGCATCATGGGGTTTTTCGCTTTCAATCCGCACAAATAATGAACACAATCCCGTCTGAGTCAATGCAAGTTCGTTCGGACACCCGATCACTTCGAGCTTCTCTTCAGCCCCAAACCTGCTTCCCGTGAAAACTAGTCCCATCACCTTCGTCGATCATCTGGAGCCCGAGCTACTGGCGTGCTGGAAAAAGTACCTTTCGTCGCCCACTCAAACCGCCAAGGCCGACCGCACCCATAATCTCAAAATGGAGCGATCCTCCATCGCCGTGTGGAGTCACGAAAACGGGCAACACCAGGAGCTGCTTTGCCTGGTCGAAGTCACCAACGTCCCCCAGCAGGACAAAAAAGCCGCCATGAACTGCGGCATCCACCTTCCGGGAATCGATACATCCAAGACCCTGCTCATGGTATTCAAGGATGCCGCCTACTACGCCGAGTGGTCGGAAAAAATCGTCCAGACCATCCATCAACTGATCGAGAACAACAGCCGCCAGAACCCCCCGACCCCGGCCCAGCCCGTCAGAGAACCGGCCCAGCCACCCAAAAAACCGGCTGAGCCCAAGGACCCACCACCCCCGATTCCCGCCGGTCCCGACGTCTTCGCGGACCCCTCACCCGAACCGGGCAAACCCAGACCATCCGCCCCACCCCCGCCCCGCCCAGCCTGAGCGGATCGATCCCTCCCCCCGCATCCGTGTGGGAACGATCCACGCCCTTCGCCATCGCGCCAACCCCGGGTTTTGATCCGCATCCGAAATTCCGGCTTCCCACGGACTCCGGAAGTGTATACGGATTCACCTTGATACTTTTATGGACAGGAAACCAGTTGTACTCATCATCCG
>JAQVLM010000310.1 GCA_028704125.1 Opitutales bacterium | reverse complement strand
GACATCCAAACCTCTTTCGGACACCTGACCTATGGCCTGTCCATTCCATTGAGTCCCGGAAAAACCCTCGGGATCGTCACAACCGCAAGTCAATTCCACATTTCCGAGAGCGGTCCGGTGGAGGGGCATGTGTTTCCGTTCTCCGATATCTGGCAATGGGACGCCGGGATCGTCTACACCCACAACATCAACCCGCGGCTCGATATTTTCGGAGGAATCTCCGGTATCATGTCCGGGGGAAACAGCCACACCATCAAGGATGGAATCAACGGACTGGGATACATCGGAGGAGTCTTCAGGATCACCCCGAACCTCAGTGCCGCAGCGGGGATTGCGATGGCACCCGACCATACCGCTGGTCAACGCTCGGTTCCACTGGTCATGCTGGATTGGCGTATCAATGACAGCTGCAGATTGTCCGTCCGAAACGGTGTGTATTTCGAATACGCCCACAACGGAGACTGGAAAAATGTGATCGGAGCAGGTGTCGACGCGTATGCTTGGTTGGTTGATCTCAAAGGCGACTCATTCCCTCAAAACGGAAACAATGAGTATGCGCTCGAGGTCGTGAATGCATCAGGAGGTGTTTTCTATCGCCATACCTTCGATAGTAAGTTGGAAGCGACAGCGAAAGTCATTCTATCCAACTGGAACCAGATAGGCATCTATAGGGATGACGATGAGATCCGCATCGATGAATTCAAAACATCGGTCGGGTTCAGCCTCTCGCTGGGTTACCGTTTCTGATTCTGAGGTTTTCTGAAATGAGAAGATTGAGGCTCACATCGAGATTCGGGATGGCACGCTCCCTACGCTCTGCGGCTCTTCTGACCGTGGTTGCGGGTCTCTGCGCATGTGCCGGTCTTCAGGCAGCTCCAGAAAGAAGTCCGGAAATTCCCTGGAAATCAGGAGAACGCATGGTCTACGAGTCCTTGAGCCGGGATGAAACCCGGACGCTGGGATACCTTGCCTTGTCGATCCATGCTTCACGAGCCGATAACCAACCCACGTGGAAGATTGAAAGCCGCGATTCCCGCGATTCGACCGCCTACGCCATGGTCGAGGTCGATGCCGAATCCTTCCTTCCGATACACAGCCTGTTTCGAAAAGAGGGCCTGGGCGAAATCGAAGCACATTATCAGGAAGAGGGAGTATCGGTCTCCCATCGCCTGAGGCAAGATGGCTCCAAACTCAAACAGAGGGACCGGACATACGAAATTTTCCAGAGCTGTTACCTGATGCGACGGTTTCCCGTCCAAAACGGATATCAGGAGCCGGTCTATCTCGTGGATTCCACCCGACCGGCGAAACAGATTCCGGCGCTGATGCGCATCACTGAAATCAAAACGCTTTCCACCATCCATGGGGATCAACTCTGTTACAAGGTCACCACACTTGTCGGCGAAAGCCGCATGCATTTCTGGATCGGGATCGACGAAAAAAGGTGGATCTACCGTATCGAGAATGAAGGGATCGGAGTTATGCGCCTGATCAATGCGATTCCAGACGCATCCACCGTTTCCCCTTACTTTGAAGGCGGTTCCCCGGAAGCCCCCTTTCGCCTGACGCTTCCGGCGGACTGGCTCGCGTTTCCGGTACCGGATTCATCAGGGAAAGTAAAAGGAGAACAGATTACTATTTTGCCATCCGGTGGGATCGGATCACTGACATTGAGCCGCCATCCGAAAATGGTGACGCTGGATCAGGTCTACAATGGCTCAATCAATTGGTTGAAGGAAAACCGGAAACATTTCTCGCTGGATCCTTCGTCAGTGACCGAAATCCGCTCAGAGCACTCCAATGGGCGTTCATTCACCGGCACCTATCAGGAAAGCCGCAACAACATGTCCCTGTTTCACGCACTGGTGGAACAAGGCGAGCATCTCTACATCTTCACTGCCCACTCTCCATCCAGTGGTTTCCTGGAGATGGAGGAATCCCTCCACAAGATTGTTGAATCCCTGCAGTCAGTCGAACGCTAACCGGTTTTTCCGGACGACCACGAGCATCCTCAAAATGTGGGGATGGATGGTCCTCCTTTGCCTCCTACCCATCCGTCTCGTCGCTCAGCCAGTCAATCAGGAGCAAGGCACTCCGGACTGGGCATTGACCCTCGAGAAAGCCATTTTTCATGAGGAGATAAAGGGCGATATCGCTGCCGCATCCACACTTTACACAACCATCCATTGCAATCCCGCAGTCCCTGGTCCGGTCGCGGTCGAAGCCCTTTGTCGCGACATCATCTGTCACTTGATGCTCCATAGTGAAAAAGAGGCTCACGCACTCTTCAAAACGCTTCAGACCCGCTTTCCCGAAGAAGAAGAGTGGGTTCAATACACCTCCCAACAGGTCCCCGATTCCTTTTTGCGGAAGCCGGTTCTTTGGGAGGACCATGCGTTTGCCCAGTATGAATGGAGACAGACAAGCGACAACTCATGGGCCGGGCACTCAGCAATCGAAACGCGCAGGATTCCCGACGGCGACACCTCCTGCTGGAGGCTTTCCGTGCGCTCCATCCACCCGGAAGGTTACCGGATCATCCGCGTGGACTTCGATCCGGTCACGCTCGAACCGGTATACAGTCAAACCAGGACCCGCGCATGGCTGCCTTTTGAAAATGCGCTCGTCCCTCAGCTCGCATCGGACAACTTGACCGCGTATCCGGGAGATACCGAAACGATAGGATTCCTCCTGCGTCACTACCCGCTGTCCCTTGGTCAGCAAATCGACACCGATTTATTCGACCCGTCCGAAGGGGTGTCGACCCGGGAAAACCTCGAAGTGCCGTCCATCGAAATGGTCGACACCGCAGGCACCGGCCGCATCGCCGCGTTTCGCGTGGATGTCCTGAATGCCAAAACACCCAGGCGATTCTGGATCGAACAAGCCGGGCCTTGCAGGCTCATTCAAGCGGAAGATGGAGACATCCGTGGTCGATTGCACACCCAACGGGAGATCCAATCCGACACGTGGACCCAAACCGAATGCGGATCCCTTGTCGTCGAGCATCCATCCGCTTGGATCGCCGCAACCGGACCGGATAAAGAAAAAGATGGGCAACCGCCGGTCATCCTGATGCTGCCAGACCTCAAGGCACGTATTTGGATCATCAGTCCTTCTGACCTCTCCCAATACGACAGCATAGGAGTCCCGGAGTCGATAAATCAGCTGATCGTCGGCAACGGCTACGAGCTTGAATCCCGGGCAACGGACCCGGAGGCCCCAAACAACCCATCAGTCCAATGCTTTACGGGTCGGGATGATTCCGGAAACCGCTTCTATGTGGGCCTCAGCTCCCGACACGGATCCGGAATCCTGCTAATCGCAGCCACTACCGGATCTTACTTCGACAAGATCCGATCCTCTCTGGATCGCATTGTCCAGTCAGTGCATACTAATCAGCCTCAATGACGGGTATGAACTGGCGCCACATCAAACGGTCCAATGCGTCCGGCTCCCGCATCACACTGATGCTACTCGTCTTGTCGGTGACCCTTCCCGCTCTCTGCGTGGTATGGCTTCTGATCCGCACATCCGAAAACGAGGAACTCGCCTACAAACAGGCATTGAAAGAAAGTGAAGCCCGCGAGTTGGCGCTTCTGTCGGGGCAGCTCACCCTGTTGGCAAACGCCAGACTGCAAGCCATTCGTCAGCACTTCGATACGGCTGGATCGACTCTCTCCGGCCTGCTCGAAGCTGGAATCGCGGACGCCGTGACCCTCTATTCCCCGAAACCTCATCTGCCGGACAACGGTGACATCCCAAAATCCAGGGCGATGAGCAGAGACCTCCGTTACCTATTCCAGACTTTCGGCTCCGGGATCGCATTCAATCATATCGTCGATTGGTGGAAGAACGGCGCACTTCAAGACCTTACACAGCAAGGACACCGACCCATTGAGCCGGCATTCCTCCTCCTGGCCCTTGAATACGGAAACCCGGATCATGCAGCCTACGCCGATGTCGAGTCCGCACTGATGAAGTGGATCAACCGGATTCATTCTCCCATGCCCCCAGGCCAAATGGTGTTTGTGCTTTCGGAGCTCCTCCGCCATAGCCCGGGACACGAGGGACTCCAGCCGCTCCTCGACTCAGCCTCCCTCGCACATGAATGGACCTCGACGATCACGGGAAATCTCCCGACTCTGTGGTCCGGATTTCGCATCATGGGCGATATGGCTGTCGTGTCACTCGATCCGGGCCACACGGTCGCCCTGATACACTGTGATTCCCTCGCAAAACGCATCCTCGATTCGTTACCCCCCGAAAACAAGCCAACGGGGAGAAGCATCCGGCTGATCCGCCCGGGTGAACCGTCTCTGGATCTTGACGAAAACACCGCTGCCCTTGGTTTTCCGCTGGAGGGATGGAGATTGGAACTGATCTCCGATGGTGAAGCATCCATTTTGCCCTCAAACCGGCCGGTTCTACTCTACATATGGGTCGGCATCTGGGTGATCCTGCTCTCATCCATTCTCGTTTCCCTGGTGATCGCAATGGTTGGAAAACAGGTCAATAAGGCCGCTTTCCGAAACGATCTGGTAGCCACCGTCTCCCACGAGTTGAAAACCCCCATCGCCTCCGTCCGGCTCCTGGTCGATACCCTGTTGTCACAAGAGAGATCGGAAGAGCACA
>JAQVLM010000309.1 GCA_028704125.1 Opitutales bacterium | reverse complement strand
TATCATCGGGCAACTGTTCCAAGCGAATTTCCACGTCAATCTGCTGATTGATCTCATCTCCGGTCGGGTACACCTTCACGACTTTTCCAACAAATTCCTTTCCCGGGTATGCATTGAGCTCGACCACCGCCGATTGCCCCTCAAACGCAGCATCGTAATCCTCTTCGGCCACCTTTGCGATAACCTCGATCACCCCGTTCTCGTATACCTCGAAGGCGGTCTCCCCAATATCGAGGTACTCACCCTTCTTCTTGTTTAAGGCAAGAATCGTTCCTTCCACAGACGAACGAATCGCTGTTCCTGTTATCCAGCTTTTAGCACTCTTGGAACGGATCAAGCTCGTACGAAGGTTTGATTCAAGAGCAAACCGCTCTTGGGCCTTCTTGTTTTCCATTTCCTCGACGGCAAGACGGGCCTGATTCAGGTCATAGTCCGCCACGTAGCCTTCCTTTGCCCGCACCTGCAATAACTCGTAGTCTTCCTTGAGTTTCTCCAAATCCATATCGTTGGCAGATGGTAACTTGTCCAGCTCTTGATTATAGGCCAACTGCGCATCGTATATCTCGGATGTGAGTTCAAGAGCACGCGAGTCCATCTCCAAAACAACCTCGCCTTTCTTGACCCAATCTCCAACCTCCTTGTGCAGCATCTTTACCTGTCCGGGGTTGTAGAAAATGCCAATCTCGTACACATGCTGAGGTCGCACCTCAACCGTGGCATAAAGGTAATGGGTGAAAGGCATGCTGCGCACTTTAACCACTCTCTCCTCCTCCGCGGTTTCGCGAAAAGCAAACACCCCCGCGCCAATCACCATTGCGATAGCAAGAAATGCGATCAGCTTCCGCCAGATGCGACTTTTTTTGTTATTGGTCATTGTGTCGACTACTTGCGCTTTTTGGTTTTGACCCAGTCACCCGGCTTGAACCGTCCCATTTCCTGAACGATCACCCACTCGCCTTCTTTGAGGCCATCCAACACCTCGATGTGCGTGATTCCCCGGTAGCCCAACTGGACGGTACGAGGCTCCACCCACCCGCCGTTCACAACGTAGGCCAACTGTTCTTGCAAGGCATCCGGCCTCACCAGCAAACTATTCTCACGGGACCCCAGGATGATGCTCACCTCTCCCGTAAGCCCGGGAACCAGCTCCATATCGGGAACATCTGTTTTGATGTGCACATCAAAACGATTCGTCATCGGATTGGCCTTCGGAAGCTTGAACGCCACTTTTCCTCCATACGTATCCCCTCCCAGGCCCAGGAATTTGATCAAACACGGATCCCCTTCATGGATCCGGTCGATGTCCTGCTCGGAGATCTCCGCAACCACCTTTTTCTCAACATAAATCAAATCCATCACAGGCTCCCCAAGGCTCACCACTTCGCCAGCCCGCTTGTAAATCTCTGAAATAATCCCATCCGAAGGCGCGTAAAGTTTCGAATACCCCATTCGCAGTTTCATGAGGTTAATCCCATAGTTCAGCCTGGCAAGGTAGTTATCATCATTGATATCGGTGATCTCAATGCGCTCACCGCGTTGTTTCAAATCGCGCTCCATCAGCTCAAGCTCGCGATCAGATTTCCCACCTTTTTCGTGTTCCTTCTTCGCCATTTCGTATTCTTCCAAGCGCCTTTCATATTCAAAGCGGTCAGCTGACTTCAGCTTGCGAACATTCATCCGCTCATCCCTCAAAGCCTCCTCCACTTCGATCTGATATATCAAATTGGAATCCCGCCATTCCACCAAAATGTCCCCCTTCTTAACATGGTCGCCAATCTGAACATGAACCATCGCAATCGCGCCCTTGAGTCGGGAGTTGATCGAAGTCTTGTGCTTCTCGCGCACATACACGTTACCCAGAACGACGTCATTTGCAGTTCCCACCTTGACCTGCTCCACCACTGCCTCCTTGGAGGTCAGCATAAAGTAACCAAATCCGAACAGAACCACGCAGACCAAAGCGATCCCGATCCGGATCAGCAGGCGCCTTATCTTGATTCTATTCCACATACGCATGTCTTTGGTGAAACCGTTCCATAGCCAAAAAGCCAGCAAAAAACCATACCCGTCTTGGGACATCCTCCACAAGACCAACGTTCAACCTTTTCCGAATTACCCGGCAGCACGCCTCAACATGACGTGAAATGGATGCTGAGATGCGTTGAACCACGAAAGAAGCGAGCGAGAAGGCTCCCGTTAATACGGGACCCGCTTCGCAAACGAAAATAGTTCTATCACTAGAAAGCCCAACACACAAAGGAAGACAGATTGAAGCACCTCTTCGCTTAGCGGGACGCGTAAGCGTTCCGTCTTTGTCTGCGGACTCGGTTTCAATCCCGCGCGTCACCTCAGGATCGCGCTGCTCCGGAATGCTCACGCATTCCGCTACGGGGGAAGAAGGAAATACTGAGGAATGATTCGATACGCTACGGGAGACACCCGGGAGCACCGCTTCACGTAGCGGGACGCTCATCCCTATCCGTGACAGGCGGTTTCTCGGAGCGGGTTGCCCTGAGATCTATAATCCCCGATATTCAAGGTAGGGCGAGGTGTCCTCACCGAGCCGCTCTTTCCTCTGCGCTCGCCGGTAAACTCCACGACCACCTGGTGGTAGGCTGGTCCCATCTGGATATTGTAGCAGTATCTTCCGGAGGAGTCGTTCCCGAACACGACACGACCACTTGTGGCGTTCGAGAACACACCATTTTGCATATGGAAGATTGGCCGGACCCAGAGTCTAACAGATCTACGCTCAAACACATTCACCCGCTCTTCCATTTCCCTTTGTAGTAATGCCTTGACAGCATCCGTCATCCTTGAGCTTACTTACGCATTATCACCCTAAAAAGGAAATCAAGTATATGAATTCGAAACTGTACCCCCTCTTCGGTACCCGTCTCAAGTCCACCGCCTGCGGTATTCTCCTCGTAGCGGCCGCAATTGGCGCCTCCGCGCAGGATGCATCAATCGATGCAGCTGCCAAAGCGGAACTGGATAGCATCCGCACGGAGTTTGTGCAGATCTCCCAGGATTTGAAACAGGCCCATCAGCAGGCCATGGCTTCCGCTGAAATATTGGCCAACCGCGACGCCCTCAACCAGGCCCTCAAGGCGGAAATGATCAAACTCGCCGGTGAAGCCGAAAAAGCAGCCATCGAAAAGCGCTTCGAACTGATGCACGCGATCGACCATTTCTCCGGATCTGACCAAGCGGAACGCAATGCCCTGCTCGAACAACTCCAACCGCTTCTTCAGGCTCAAAAGGCATTCGAACAACAAGCCAACCAGGCTGGAAGCGTCAAATCCCTTCAGACCAACCTGATCGGCTCCATCCAGAGCGCCATGGCCAAGATCAACCCGGAAGTACCGGCATTGATGCAGCGCCAGCAGGAACTCGCCCAAAAGGCACAGGCCATCCAGCAGAAGGCCAAAGCCGCTCAATAAGCTGCTACTTTTTAGTCCTGACACAATCTCATGGGTTCCGGTTTTCCGGAACCCTTTTTTGTGCCACCTTCATCCATGCCATGTCGGCCCCGCGTTGCGGCTTCCTCCAAAAGTAGCGGGAGCATCCTGCTCGCCCATTCTTCGATTTCCATAGTAGCGGGACGCGTAAGCGTTCCGTCTTTGTCTGCGGTCCCGGTTCCATCCCCACGCGTCACCTCAGGATCGCGCTGCTCCGGAATGCTCACGCATTCCGCTACGGGAGACACCCGCTACGCCTCTTCACGTAGCGGGACGCGTAAGCGTTCCGTCTTTATCTGCGTCTGAGGTTCCATTCCCGCGCGTTACCTCAGGACCACGCTACTCCGGAATGCGTGAGCATTCCGCTACACCTCTTCACGTAGCGGGACGCGTAAGCGTTCCGTCTTCGTCTTCCCGCTTTGGATTCATCCAACCCGCACCTAATTCAACAAGCCTCCACAGATGATCCTGAAGGGGATCCACCATCGGATATCCCGGAATCACAGAACCCAGATAAGGCCAATCATTGGCATGTTCCACCAATCCTTTTCGCTGGGGATTCGCCAAAATATAGGCAATGGTCGAACGCAAGGCCTCCCGATCCAGATCGGCTTCCCGAAGAACATGCTCGAAGGCCTGCTTCTGCCACGAACAACCGCAGGCATGGAGAAGAGGCCCACTCTCGGATCTCACGAATCGCATCGCCATTCGCTGATCCGCCATACGATCAAGTCCAACTCCCAGAAAATGCGCATGGTCCGGCATCAGACAATAAACAGGAAATGCCACATGATACCGCCACGACGCATGCATCATGAGCTCCCTCAAACGCAAGTGAGTCGTTACATCCAACCATCCGGTTTTCCGATCTGCAATACATAAGGTCCAGAAAACATACTGTCTGCCAATGTATCGGTTAAGCGGAAGCCTTCTGAGGTAGGAGCGAGCCATATCCGAATAAAAACAATCCAATAAGACGTCATTTAACAGGCTAACAATAACCGAATACCATAATGATGCATTTTCAAACAAAATATGCTTCGGAATGCTCACGCATTACGCTACGCCTCTTTACGTAGCGGGACGCGTAAGCGTTCCGTCTTCGTCTGCCGTCTCGGTTCTATTCCCGCGCGTCACCTGAGGATCGCGCTGCTTCGGAATACTCACGTATTCCGCTACGGGA